>JBHARQ010000152.1:0-9847 GCA_041831015.1 Simonsiella sp.
ATATCTTGCTTCAAAATCTGTTTCTACAATACGAAATCCATATTGCCCACACCCACGACAACATACAATTTGATAATTAAATTTTTCATAATAACTATCGGGGCTAGTACAATATGATTCGTCTGCTAAAATAGTATGCCTTGTTGATTTATTACAGTTATAACAATGGGATAAGCAAATTTTTTCTGATGTTTCAGACATAAATATTCCTCTATTTTAAATTTGATATTTTTCAGGCAGCCTGAAATCAACGCGTAAATTCAGGGTCAGGCTTGGGCGCATATTTTTTCACGGTTTGCTCGTAAGCATGAATAAAATATTCACGCGATAAGGCAAATTCGCCTGTTTCATAATATGCCAATATGGCGTCTGAATAGGCTTTGTAGCTATCCAACAAAAACACACACGGAAAAATATCAGCTTGCATAAGCGTGAATGTGAATGTATTGCGAGCGGTGCGTTTGTTGCAATCGCGGAAAAATTGTAAATATGCCAAGTTATTATGAAAATACAAAGCCTTGTCAAATGGATTAGCTATTTTTTCAGCAATGCTAATCAGATAATTCAATTCCGCATCCAATTTTTGCGGACTAACCAATGGCGTGTAATCTGTCCCTGAAATTTGCACGCTACCTTGCCGAACTGTACCCAATTCATTGTTTGGTAACAAATCTTTGGCAATCAGCGAATGTGTGGTTTTGATGAAGTCTTTCCAATTCACAGGCTGCCTGAAATCCAAACACGACAACATATATTGATAACTAGCGCGTAAATTCAACAGCATTACCGCGTCAGAAAACAATTTACCGCCAGCAGTTTGACCCATTTTCAGCAAGGCAAGCGTGTCGTGTTTATCGTAAGTATTACCTTCTAATTGCGCGGAACTGTGAACAAAATCAATGCCAATCTCTTCCATATTGCGTGGCGATTGCAACAAAATCCCCAAAGGCAAATTTTGGCTTAATGTTGCTAAATGCGCTTGTTCTTGCGGTGTGAAAATATCGCGTGGGTTGAGAAAATCGGGATTGTATTGCATATTTTTTCCTTTTTGGAGGCAACTGCTGATTCAGCAAAACAATTCATTATAGCAAATCGCCCCATCATCACACCCATTTCACACCAACATTTTCAGGCTGCCTTTTAGCTTTTAGTATATGACTACTTTTTAAGGCTAGTTGAATATTTACGAGAACGCGGCGTCTTGCCGCCGCACCCACGCTGCGCTCGTAGTGATGGTGAGTGGATAGCTAAAAATGGGGTATGCTAGTCTGAAATTCACAAATCTTTTCACAATCTAACACACAAAACCACATACTTTCTGCACAATACGCCCTTTTTAAAATTTTAATACTCCCGAAAGGTTAAAATGAAACAACCAGTTAGAATTGCCGTTACAGGCGCGGCAGGGCAAATTGGCTACGCGCTTTTATTTCGCATTGCCGCCAGCGCGATGCTGGGTAAAGAACAGCCGATTATTTTGCAATTATTGGATTTGCCTCACGCACAAAAAGCGTTACATGGCATTAAATTAGAATTACAAGATTGCGGTTTTCCTGCATTGGAAGATGTGATTATTTCCGATGACCCCGAAGTTGCGTTTAAAGATGCCGATATTGCCGTATTGGTGGGCGCGCGTCCACGCAGTCAAGGCATGGAACGTAGCGATTTATTGCATGCCAATGCTGAAATTTTCAAAACTCAAGGCGCGGCATTAAATAAAGTCGCCAGTCGCAATGTCAAAGTTTTGGTTGCTGGCAATCCTGCCAATACCAATGCTTATATCGCCATGAAATCTGCGCCCGATTTGCCCGCCAAAAATTTTACCGCCCTCTTGCGCCTTGACCACAACCGCGCCGCCAGCCAGTTGGCGATGAAAACGGGTTCAGCCGTACGCGATATTCAACATTTGTGCGTTTGGGGCAACCATTCGCCAACCATGTATGCCGATTATCGTTTTGCGACCATTGCTGGCAAAAGTGTGAAAGAAATCATCAATGATGGCGATTGGAATGCCGATGTGTTTTTGCCAACGGTGAGCAAACGTGGCGCAGAAATCATTGCAGCGCGTGGCGTATCGTCTGCCGCCAGTGCCGCACAAGCGATTTTAGACCATATGCGCGATTGGTTGCGCGGTAGTAAAGGGCAATGGGTTACGATGGGCGTACCGTCCGATGGCTCGTATGGTGTGCCTGAAGGTGTGGTGTTTGGTTTTCCTGTGATTTGTGAAAATGGGGAATATGAAATTGTGCAAGGTTTGGCGATGGACGATTTTAGCCAAGCTCGCATGGCAACCACTTTGGCTGAATTGATTGAAGAACGCGACGCGGTACAGCATTTATTGCCATAATATTTTTTTGCAAAACTCGTGTTTTTGAACGTAGGGGCGGATTTGATATCCGCTCTTTTGTTGCACACTGAAACCTTCTGAAACCTTTGCAAAATCACTACACCGTCATTCCTGCGTAGGCAGGAATCCAAGCGTCCGCAACGCAAATATATGTTTCTTAATCGGAAAGTTGGATTACCGCCTGCGCGGTAATGACGGTGTAGTTGATGTTTTTAGGGTTTTTCAAAGGTTTCAAACTTTGTTTTAGTTTTAATTGATAAAGAAAAACCGCTTAATCCGAAAATTAAGCGGTTTAAACTGGTGCCGGCGGCAGGAATCGAACTCGCGACCCCCTGATTACAAGTCAGGTGCTCTACCAACTGAGCTACACCGGCGGAAAATGTAAAGGAAAAGAAAAATGAAGTCTGGTGCCGGCGGCAGGAATCGAACTCGCGACCCCCTGATTACAAGTCAGGTGCTCTACCAACTGAGCTACACCGGCAACAGAAGTGTGAATTATGCAGTATGTGTTTTGTTTTGACAAGGGCTGTTTGGGGTTATTTTTGTAATTGTTTTATTTTTAAATGTATTTTATTGGCGCAATCGTTGGGGGAGCGGGTTTTAAGCGTGGGTGCGGCGGCAAGACGCCGCGTTCTGGCAAAAAAGCAGGCAGCCTGAATGGTGTCCGAAAACTTCAGGCTGCCTGCGGTTTGAAATATTGGAATTTCAATATTTCTCAATATTTCATGGGCTTGGTTAGATTTGGGTCGCTTGGATGGCGGTCAGGGCGATGGTGTACACGATGTCTTCTACCAATGCGCCGCGTGATAAGTCATTGACTGGTTTACGCAAACCTTGCAACATAGGCCCTACGCTTAATACGTTGGCATTGCGTTGTACGGCTTTGTAGGTGCAGTTGCCTGTGCTCAAATTTGGGAAGATGAAGACGTTGGCTTTGCCTGCTACGGGGCTGTTTGGTGCTTTGGATTTTGCCACGCTTTCTACGACGGCGGCATCGTATTGTAATGGACCATCTACTGCTAAATCTGGGCGTTTTTCGCGGACTAATTTGGTGGCTTCAATCACTAAATCGACGTCTGGCCCGCTGCCTGAATCGATGGTTGAGTAGGAAATCATGGCAACGCGTGGCTCAATGCCAAAGGCTTTGGCGCTGTCGGCTGATTGGATGGCGATTTCGGCAAGTTGGCTGGCGTCTGGATTAGGGTTCACCGCGCAGTCGCCGTACACCACGACTTGCCCCGGTAACAGCATGAAGAAGACGCTGGATACGATGCTGGCATTGGGGGCGGTTTTGATGAGTTGTAGGGCTGGACGAATGGTGTTGGCGGTGGTATGTACGGCGCCTGATACCAAGCCGTCCACGTCGTTTTGTGCCATCATCATGGTGCCTAATACGACGGTGTCTTGCAGTTGTTTACGCGCATCTTCGGGGGTTAAGCCTTTGGATTTGCGTAATTCGCACATGGGTTCAACGTATTGTTCAATCAGGGTTGCTGGGTCAATGATTTCCAAGCTATCGGGCAAGGTGAGGTTGTGTTCTTTGGCAACGGCTTCTACTTCAGCGCGTGGGGCAAGTAGGACGCAACGGGCAATGTTTTTTTCGTGGCAAATCACGGCAGCGCGTACGGTGCGTGGTTCTGCGCCTTCAGGCAGCACGATGCGTTTGTTGGCATTGCGTGCGGTGTCAATCATGTTGGCACGGAATTGGGCTGGGGAAATGCGGTCGGTGGTGTTGGCGGCGACGGTTGCCAAGGCTGCGGCGTTCACATCGTCTGCGCTGCCCAAAGCTGCCAAGCCGTTTGATAATGCCGCCGCTTCATTGCCCACGACACCAGCAAAATTCACAGTTTGACCTGCAAATGATTGTTTTGCCAATGCCAAACGTTGTTCTGCGCCCGTTTCATTTGCCACAGCGAAAATTACTTGGGCATTGAATGAGGTGGCTAATTCGACATTGTATGCTGATAAGAAGATGTTTTCTGCATCGGGCGCAATACCTTGAATCACGACATTTTTCTTACCCAATGCTGCCGCTTCTACCACCAAAGCGTCAAACCAGTCGTCATTTTTACCCGCCGCAATCAATGACAAAGCGCGTTCTGCATTTGCCATTGGGTTGAATACCACCGCATCGGGCAATGCCGCCGCTACGGTTTGAGCCACCGCAGCCGCATTAGAATGAGCGCAAGTTGGTAAAATTAAAATATAAGCCATAATTTCAATTCCTTATTCATATTAAAATTTAATTTTCAGGCAGCCTGAAAAGTGAAAACCATATTACCCTATATTCTTATCTAAAATATTGAGTAACATCCAGTCAAACAGGAGAAATCATACGCTAGTTAGCCAAACCTGAAAACAGTAAATAACCCGTTATCAAGATATTCAATGCCACAGTTGTCCAAAACATGGCAACAAACGGCTGCTTTTGCGTTTTATGACGAAACAAATATCGCGCCACCAACGCACCAGCCCAACCGCCCAACACCGCCACCGTATGCAACGACATTTCAGGCACACGACCGCCACCACGCAACGCGCACCGCTTATCCCAAGCATACAACGCCGCCGCCACACACGACACCACCGCATAAATCGCCGCCAAACGCCACGAATACACCGCCACCGCCGCCAACCAAATCACCGCCACAGGCACTGCCCAACGCAATTCATGCGTCATCGGGCGCAACAAAGCCTGTTCCTGCGCGGCACGTTCGGCAGCGAGCTGTTCGCGTTGCGGCGACGTAACTTGGGTGGCAGACCAACGCTTATTCACATCATCGTATTTGGCATAAACGGTAACTGCCTCATTTTTCTGCGGCGCACGTTCTGATTTGGCAACCAAATCATTGGCATGGAAAAAAATCTCGTCTTCCAACTCTTTCACGCGCACAAAGCCAAAACCGCGCTCGCTGTTCCATTTCACAATATTGCCTGCCACGCCGCGATGCAACACGATTTTGGTGTCGTAATCGGGGGCTGGTTTGTATAATCCGCTCATAATTAATCTATAACTTTCATGGTTCAGGTTGCCTGAAATGTATCGGGAACGCGGCGTTGCGCCGCCGCACCCACGCTGCGCCCGTGGTGATGGTGAGTGGCACGGAACGGTTGGTACGCTGCTGATGTTCAACTTTCAGGCTGCCTTTCAATACACGGCACAATCAAAACATCGTCATTCCCGCGCAGGCGGGAATCCATTTCAGAATTAAAGAAACTTATTTTAAACAAAAGTTTGTGTTTATTTAACTTGGATTCCCGCCTGCGCGGGAATGACGGCATATCTACTGTTTCAAAGCAGCATTTCAAAAATATCGTGTACTGAAAGGCTGCCTGAATTTTAAAAAATATGCATTCTAACACATCGTTTTGAAACACAAACCGTTCGGCTGCCACCGCTCTAAAGCGTGGGTGCGGCGGCAAGACGCCGCGTTATGGCAATGAACTAGGGCTGATGTACTTCAGGCTGCCTGTGATGTTTTTTCATCATCAAAGGCAGCCTGTATTTTTAATTTATATAAGTGCTAGAACGGAATATCATCATCAATATTTTCAACTGGCGCAGCAGGGGCAACAGGTGCTTTGCGTTGTTGCGGTGCGGCTGGTGGCGCAGCTGGTTCATCGTATTCATCTGCCGCGTATTGGCTTTGTGGGCGCGAGGCTGGCGCAGCAGATTCATAGGGAACATCGCTGCCGCCACCATCATTTTTGCCACCCAGCATTTTCATTTCATTGGCGACAATTTCGTAGGCGGTGCGTTCTACACCCGTTTTGTCCGTGTATTTGCGCGATTGAATGCGACCTTCTAAATAGACTAAACTGCCTTTTTTCAAATATTGTCCCGCAATTTCCGCCAAACGTCCCCACATGGAAATATTGTGCCATTCTGTGCGTTCCACTTTATTGCCTGATTTTTTATCATTCCAACTTTCACTGGTCGCCAGACTGAAATTGCAAACCGCTTCGCCGCTGGGCATATAACGCGTCTCGGGGTCGCGCCCCAAGCGTCCAATTAAAATCACTTTGTTCATAGATGACATGATTTACACTCCTGTTAAAATTTGCTTCACTTTTTCTTCATCAAAACCTTGTTGCAAGGCTTTGATGAAAATATTGCTTTTATCTTCACTAAAACTCACAGCTTCCACACCCGCAATTTGTTTCAGGCTGCCTGAAAGTTCATCTAAACGATGATGCCAATGTTCTGGTAATGCCAACACCACATTTTTCACAGGTTTCGGCGCAGGTGCCGTGATTGCCAACACCAACCAAATTCCCACAATCACACAACAAAACCCAAACACCCCCGTAAAACCATAAGCCGCATACATCTTGCTGCCAATCACACCACCTGCAAACACGCCCACCGATTGCAATGTATTGTACACCCCCATCGCCGTTCCCTTTAAATCAGACGGCGCAATTTTGGACACCAGCGACGGCATACTCGCCTCCAAAATATTAAAACCAATAAAATACACCACCAACACCGCCCCAATCGCCAACGCCGAATGCAAACTAAATATCAACGCGCATTGCGCCACCCACACCAAACTAATTCCCAACACAAACACCGCCTTCAACTTATTGCGCGTTTCGCCAATAATGATGGCAGGAATCATCAAAATCAAACCAATCACCGTCGCAGGCAAATAAATCTGCCAATGTGTCGTTTTTTCCCAACCCAAATCACGCAATGCAAACGGCAACGCCGTAAAAATCGCCATCAAACCCGCTTGCAAAGCAAAAATCCCAAAATTCAAACGCAATAATTGCCCATTTCGCAACACTTCCCCAATGCGTCCAGACTGCGCTTGCGCGTCTTGATGCAAACGCGATTGTTCAGGATTGGGCGTATAAAATGCCACCAACGCAATACTTGCCGCGCTCAAAATTCCCATAATCACAAACAAACCATTCACGCCCACCCATTGCGTCAAAATCGGCGACAACACCAAACTCACCGAAAACGTCAAGCCAATACTCAATCCAATCATGGACATGGCTCGCGTTCGCACTTCCTCGCGCGTCAAATCCGCCACCAATGCCGTTACCGCCGCGCTCACCGCCCCAGCACCTTGAATCGCTCGCGCAATCACCAACGTTTCCACTTGCGTGGCAACTGCCGCCAAAAAACTACCGCCAGCAAACACCGCCATCCCCAAATAAATCACCTTTTTACGCCCAATTTTGTCAGACAACATCCCCAAAGGCAGTTGCAACAACGCTTGCGTCAAGCCATACATCGCCATCGCCAAGCCCACCATTTTCAACTGCTCCGCTTCAGGCAAATGCGCCGCCAAACCATGCGCGTGCAACGCCAACACAGGCAACACCAAAAACATCCCCAACATCCGCAACGCATACACCCCTGCCAACGACGTGCTGGCGCGCCATTCATGAGGAAACATTTGAATTTTCGGTTTTTTTGCCATAAGTGTTCTCAAATCAATAAAACATTACAAATCCGCAATTCCCGTTTCAGGCTGCCTGAAAAATCAATACATAAACCCGTATTGGACAGAACGTGGCGTCTTGCCGCCACACCCACGCTTAAAACGTTGGCAACCCAACCATGCGCGTCCCAAAACCAACTGCAAAAAAATAGCGCCAATTATAAAGGATAAATTCCCCCACATGAAAAAATCTTTTACCCAAACCCGAACCCCATTTGACATTTACAAAAATTTGCACACCATTTAAAAACTCTGCTATATTTTCAAAATGACAACGCGTGATGATGTTTCAGGCTGCCTGAAACCCCATCACGCCCCAAAACAACACTCACATAAGGTTCAAATACCATGAATAACAATAATAAATCAGCATTTGTTGCCACAGGCTTAATGCTGTTCGCGCTCTTTTTTGGCGCGGGTAACTTAATTTTCCCCGCAGGCATGGGACAACAAGCAGGCAGCAATGTCTGGGAAACCATGATAGGCTTTCTAATTACAGGTGCAGGTTTACCCCTACTCGGTGTGATTGCAGTTGGCTATGCAGGCTCACGCGATTTGCAAGATTTGGCATCACGCGTAACACCTTGGTATGGCATTTTCTTTGCGGTGGCATTGTATTTAGCGATTGGCCCATTGTTTGCGACACCGCGCACAGCCACCGTATCGTTTGAAATTGGCGTGGTTCCCTTTTTGGGCGACAATGTTTCTACTGGCGTGAAAGATATGGCTTTACGCGTGTTTTGCTTATTTTTCTTTGCTTGCGCGTATTGGATGTCCATTTCCCCAGGCAAATTGGTTGACCGTGTGGGTAAAATTTTAACGCCTGTGTTGCTCTTTACCATTGCCATTTTGGTGATTACCGCAGCGTTTAGTCCAATGGGCGCATTACAAGCCCCAACCGAAGCCTACCAAACAGGCGCATTTGCCAAAGGCATGATTGAAGGCTATGGCACGATGGACGCGTTGGCATCATTGGTATTTGTGATTATTGTGATTAATGCCATTCGTGCCATGGGCGTAACCGAACAAAAAGATGTATTGAGCTTGATTATCCGTTCAGGTTTGGTGGCGGCTGGTTGTTTGGCAATCGTGTATGTGTTGATTGCCTACATGGGCGCGACCAGCGTGGCAGGCATTGGCATGCAAGAAAACGGCGCGGCAGTATTATCTAAAACTGCAGGACATTATTTTGGTTTTGCAGGCAAAATTTTGTTGGCGATTATTGTATTTTTAGCGTGTTTATCTACTGCGGTGGGTTTGATTACCGCGTGTGCAGAATATTTTAATCGCTTGATTCCCAGCCGTTTGAATTATCATAAATGGGTGATTGTATTTACGGCGGTATCGTTTGCATTTGCCAATTTTGGTTTGAGCGCGATTATTAAATTTTCCGTACCAGTATTGATGCTGTTGTATCCTTTGACGGTGGCGATTATTGCGTTGGCATTTTTGCATAATGTGTTTAATGGACATCGCATGGTGTACATCATGACGATTATCGGTACATTGCCGATTGCATTGCTGGATGGCTGGAAAACGGCTCATGCGATGCTGGGTGGTACAGACGATGCGTTGGTGATGAAAATTGATGGTGCATTAAAAGCTGTATTGCCATTTTACTCATCTGGCTTGGGCTGGGTGTTGCCTGCGGTTGCGGGTTTTGTGATTGGCTTGGTATTGAGCAAAGCCATTAAGAAATAATTTGGGTTAATGTAAAGAGAGGGATAGATTTAAATAATCTATCCCTTTTTTGTATGGATTTCAGGCTGCCTAACAGTACACAATACAATCAAAACTTCGTCATTCCCGCGTAGGCGGGAATCTATTTCAAAATTAAAGAAACTTATTTTTAAACAACAGATTGTGTTTATTTAACTTGGATTCCCGCCTACGCGGGAATGACGGCATATCTACTATTTCAAGCAGCATTTCAAAACCTGAACATTTACCAGAACGCGGCGTCTTGCCGCCGCACCCACGCCAAAACCAGATGAGTAAAATGGCAATACAGCTTTTAATGCACCATCAATTTTCATCACCAACG
>JBHARQ010000153.1:0-3013 GCA_041831015.1 Simonsiella sp.
CTGCACTGCACGCCGCCAAAATCGCAGCAATGATAATGGGTGTATATTTTTTCATTTTTAGAATACCTTTCTGAATTATTTTTCGTTATATTTCATTAAATTTAAGCCTATTGATTTTCAGGCAGCCTGAAAACGTGAACATTATGCCACAAACAATACACATACTTACAAAAAACCAACGCGATATCGATAAATTTATGGTTATAATGCCCCTATTTTCATTATTCGACTCAGGTAAAGGAATTTATTATGGACATTGAATTTGCAAAAAGCCAATTTATCCGCCTTTGGGAAATACAAAACCAACTCTTACTCAATGACATTGATAGCGAATTGCGTACCGCCGTAGCGTATGGCAAACGCGATTGCAATGTCTATATCGGCGATGCCACCAATATGCAAGACGTATTAGAATACTATCGCAAAAAAGGTTTCACCTGCACACTCAACGAAGCAGACAGCATTATGGTGTTAAGCGGTTGGGCATTATCCAACTAAACTTCAGGCAGCCAGAAATTCGTCATCACAGGAACCCATTCATTATGAAAAACATCATTGTTGCTGCAACACTCGCACTTGCCAGTTTCACAGCACAAGCCAACGATTTTGTAGATTACCGCAACAACCAACCACAAACCATTCCCAGCACAGCACAAGTGCAAGTGATTAATTTCTGGGCAGCATGGTGCAAACCTTGTCGCAAAGAGATGCCAGATATGAGCAAGTGGTATGCCAAAGTAGGCAAAAAACAAAACGTTTTTATGGTTGGCATCGCCTTGGACAATCAAGACAATATCAACAAATTTTTAAAAGAAACCCCCGTTCAATACCCCATTTGGCGTTACACAGGCACCACCAGCCGCCAAATGATGAAAACATTTGGTAACACCGTAGGCGGTTTACCCTACACCGTGGTTCGTGCGCCCAAATGCGCCCACGAAGAAAAAATCATCGGCGAATTAACGTACGAACGACTGAACACCGCCGTCAAAACCGCCCAAACAGCGTGTAAGAAAAAATAACCACATACCCTTATCCATCCACCTAAAATTGAATCATCAATTTGGGTGGATTCTATTTTGTGATAAAATTTTACCGATTTTATTTTAATAACACGATTGTTTTTAGTCAGCCTTTTGATGAGTTGATATTTTGAAACCTTTGCAAAACTCACTACACCGTCATTCCTGCGTAGGCAGGAATCCAAGTATTTGCAACACAAGCATATGTTTCTTAATTGGAAAGTTAGATTACCGCCTGCGCGGTAATGACGGTGTAGTTGATGTTTTTAGGGTTTTGCAAAGGTTTCATTTTGACAGAACGTGGCGTCTTGCCGCCACACCCACGCTTTAAATGGCGGCACGAAACCGCAAGCGTTTTAAAATCAAAAAACACTCACCCAAGCTGCCTGAAACCCCATTCACAGGAATTCCCATGTTAGACAACCTAACCAAACGATTTAGCAAAATCTTCAAAGACATTCGCGGTCAATCCACCCTAACCGAAGACAACATCAAAGACGCCTTACGCGAAGTTCGTTTAGCCCTGCTAGAAGCAGACGTGGCACTCCCCATTGTCAAAGAGTTTGTCAATACCGTCAAAGAACGCGCACTCGGACACGAAGTTGCCGACAACCTCACGCCCGACCAAGCCTTTTTCGGCATCGTAAATCAAGCCCTTGTCGAATTAATGGGCAAAGAAAACAGCGCATTAAATTTAGCTGCCACACCACCAGCCACCATCTTGATGGCAGGTTTACAAGGTGCAGGTAAAACCACCACAGTCGGAAAATTAGCCAGATTAATCAAAGAACAAGACAAGAAAAAGAAAATCTTGGTCGTATCTGCCGACGTATATCGCCCTGCCGCGATTGAACAACTCAAATTATTGGCAGACCAAGTGAAAGTGGACTTTTTCCCATCTGACAATACCCAACAACCTGTCCAAATCGCCCGCGCCGCCCAAGAACACGCGAAAAAACATTTTTACGATGTCTTGATGGTGGACACCGCAGGTCGTTTGGCGATTGATGCGGAAATGATGGTGGAAATTCGTGCCATTCACGCCGCATTAAATCCTGTAGAAACCCTGTTTGTGGTGGACGCCATGTTGGGTCAAGATGCGGTCAATACCGCTCAAGCCTTTAACGAAGCCTTGCCGCTCACAGGCGTAGTATTGACCAAAATGGACGGCGATTCACGCGGCGGTGCGGCGTTGTCGGTGCGCCAAATTACGGGTAAACCGATTAAATTCATTGGTGTGGGCGAAAAAATCAATGGATTAGAGCCATTCCACCCAGAGCGTATTGCCAGCCGCATTTTGGGCATGGGCGACGTGATGACCTTGTTGGAAGACGTACAAAAAGGCATTGACGAAGAAGTTGCCAAAGAAATGGCGCAAAAATTAAACAAAGGCAAATCCTTTGATTTAAATGACTTCAAAGCGCAAATCCAACAAATGCGTAATATGGGCGGTTTTGAAAATTTACTGTCTAAAATGCCGGGAGAATTGGGTCAATTATCCAAACAAATCCCTGAAGGCACCGCTGAAAAAGCGATGGGTCATGTGGAAGCCATCATCAATTCCATGACCCCCAAAGAACGCGCCAATCCAGCTTTGCTCAAAGCCAGCCGCAAACGTCGCATTGCCGCAGGCGCAGGGGTAAGCATTCAAGATGTGAATAAGATGTTGAAACAGTTTGAACAATCGCAGCAAATGATGAAAATGTTTAGCGGCAAAAATATGGCAAAATTGATGCGTATGGCAAAAGGCATGAAAGGCATGTTTCCGCCACGCTAAATTAGGTTTTCAGGCTGCCTTTCAGTACACGACAAAATTTACCAATACCACATGGAGCGGCGACGACTCGTCGCCAAATATTTGAATTTTATAAAATTAAATATTTTATTGATTTGAAATATGGCGACGAGCCGTCGCCGCTCCATTTTTTGTCGTGTACTGAAGGCAGCCTGAAATCACATTAATTGCCTTTCAATCAAGCCATTTATCTGAC
>JBHARQ010000154.1:0-9525 GCA_041831015.1 Simonsiella sp.
CGTGCCACAAACCTAAAAGCGTGGGTGCGGCGGCAAGACGCCGCGTTCTGGCAAAATACGGTATCGTGATTTTGATGCGAAACAGGCAGCCTGAAGTGTGTTTTCAGGCTGCCTGCATTGTTTATTTGCGGCGGCGACGTTCCCCAGGGAGCAGCATGTCTGCCCATTTGAGAATATTGGCAACCTCGGCAGGGTTTAATTCGTAGAATTGTCCGCGTTTCAATCGGTTGGGCAAACCAATCGGTCCAAAGCCAACACGCACGAGTCGGCTAACGGTCAAACCTTGGCTTTCAAAAATGCGGCGTACTTCGCGGTTGCGTCCTTCTTTGATGATGACGTTGTACCATTTGTTTACGCCTTCACCGCCTTGTTCGTAGATGCGTTCTACTTTTGCCAAGCCGTCTTCGAGCATCACGCCTTCGGTGAGGGTGTTCATTTGGTCGGGCGTGAGTTCGCCTAATACGCGCACGGCGTATTCGCGCTCCACTTCAAAGCTGGGGTGAGCAAAGCGTTGCACCAATTCGCCTGATGTGGTGAGAATGAGCAAACCGCTGGTGTTGATGTCCAAGCGTCCAATCGCCACCCAACGGCTGCTGGCGGCTTGTGGCAGACGGTCAAAGATGGAAACGCGTCCTTGTGGGTCATCGCGTGAAACGATTTCGCCTTCTTGTTTGTAATAGAGGATGATGCGCGGTAAACGGTCTGCCCATTTGAGTTTGATGACATTGCCTTTGACGGTTACTTGGTCATCGGGCGACACTTTTTCGCCTAATGTGGCAACGCGTCCGTTGATTTGTACCCAGCCGTTGCTAATCCACTCTTCCATTTCGCGGCGCGAGCCAACGCCTGATGCTGCCAATACTTTTTGCAGACGTTCAGGTTCAATGCGTGATAAGTCGGTGCGTTTCTCTTTTAATTCTGCTACGCGTTCTTGGATTTTTTGGTTGGGCGCACGGACGATTAATTTTTTGGCTTTGCTGGCGCGTTGTTTGGGTGGGAATTCTTTTTTGGGTTCGCTGCTGGGGGCGCGGTTTTCGTTTCGCGCTGCGCCACGTTGGGAACGTGGTTTTTGGGTTTCCCATTCATTTTGTTGTGGTGAATGTGGGCGTTTTTTGTTGCTTGATGGGTTGGATTTGGCGGGTTTGCGAGCGGTTTTTTTGCTGCTCACGCCATCGCGGAATTCGCGTTTGGATTTGGGTTGTGATGGACTCATAGTGAAAACTCCTAACATTGATGAGAATCTCAATTTTGCAGATGGATTCCCACAACTGTTCTTCTGCGGCGATTGCGGCAGGTATGGTTTGAAAAATGTGATTGTACCTGAAAAAATGCAAAATGCTTTCAAAAAGAACGCATTTTTCATCTTCAGGCAGCCTGAAAAGGTAATTTCAGCTAAAATAAGCGTTTTTTCATTTTGCCAATTTGATTATGAGCCATTCTGCCTTATCACGCCGATTATATTTATTTTGGCTGCCCATTATTTTATTTATTTTTGGGGCGGTGTATCTTTCACAAAATCATTATAAACCTGAAAAAGAAGCACAATATGGTTTACAACGGCTCAATTATTGGCGCAAACAAGCGGGTTTGCAGCCATTGGAATTATCCCCCAGTTTACAAAAAGCCGCACAAAATCACGCGCTGTATTTAACCAAAGATGCCGATGGACACGATGAACCCAATCGCAGCAATCCCCATTTCACAGGCAATACGCCACAAGACCGCGCGATTGCCATTGGCTATCATGCGCCTGTTACTGAAAATTTGACGTTGAGCAATTTTGCGCGTTCGGGGAAACGCAGTGTGGATGGGTTGATGACGGCGTTGTATCACCGCCTCGCGTTGCTGCATCCCGATGATAATGAGGCAGGCGCGGCTTGGGCAAATGGCAAAAATCATGCGTTTGTGGTGGTGCAAGGCGACCGCCAATTCCGCGAATTATGCGAACAAGCCAATCAAGCATCATCAGGCAAACGTTATATTTTAACCATCAAATGCGGCACGCAAACCGTTGAAATACCGATAGATAAACCACCAGTTAAACAACAAATGGCGGTCAAATATCCGATTGGCAAAAACATTGAGCCGACTTACGATGGCACAGAAAAGCCTAATCCGATGCCTAATCAAGATAAAACGGGTAATCCGATTAGCATTGCATTTCATGACGAACAGTCGCCCATTACGATGATGTCATTTACCCTATCTGAAAATGGAACGCCCATTACCGCCGTTAAATTATTAGATGCCAATAATGACCCGAATCGCCAGTTAAGCAAAACCGAATTTGCCTTATTTCCGCTGGAGCCGTTGAAATTTGCCACGACTTATCAGGCAAACTTTCGTTATCGCCAAGACGGTCAGGAAAAGGTGGAAACATGGTCGTTTACCACGCGTAAAAAACGGCATATTTTGGAATTTTGATGTGGTTTGATGATGACATCAGATTCAAGAATTTGACCTATTAAAAAATTAAAAAGAATAATTTATGAACATTGATAGTTTGATTGAAGCGGCGTTATTGACTCAAGCTGAACCCGTTTCTGAATTAACCTTACGCCGACTTGCCGACCCACCGCTATCGGAAGATGAGTTGGCGGAATATTTGGATGAATTAAAATTGCGTTGGCAAAACCGTGCTTTGATTTTGACGCACACGCCGCAAGGTTGGCGATTTCAAATTGCACCTGCGGCGTTTGAATCCTTGGGAATGCTGCACGAGCAACGCACACCGCGTTATTCTCGCGCAGTGATGGAAACGCTAGCGATTATCGCGTATCAACAACCTGTTACGCGTGGCGATATTGAATCCATTCGCGGCGTTACCGTGTCGCAAACCGTAATTCAAACATTGCAAGAACGCGGTTGGATTGAAGTCATTGGACAGCGCGATACGGTCGGCAAGCCATCGTTATGGGCAACCACACCGCAATTTTTAGCCGATTTGCAATTAAACAGTTTGAGCGATTTGCCGCCATTGACCGAATTGGGCGAATTGGTATTGCCTGATATTTCTGATTTACCGAAAGAGGATGAGGAATGAATCACGCATTTTTATTGATTTTAATCAGTGGATTATGTACCGCTACGGCTGCATTTTTATTTACCAAATGGTTCAGGCAGCCTGAAACCGCCAGCCAACGCAGTCGCCAATTAGATGGCTTGCGTGGCATTTTGGCTTGTTGCGTCATTGCCCATCATAGTTATTACAATTTCACTTGGCGCGAAGGCGGTGCGTGGGGCGCAAAAAGTATGGTGATTATTAATTTGGGGGCGGTGGCGGTGTCCCTATTTTTCATGTTGAGCGCGTATTTGCACATTGCCAAAATTCGCCATTCGCCCGACATTAATTGGCGCGAATTTTATTGGGGACGCGCCAAACGAATTTACCCACTTTATCTTGCCGTGTTTGCCTTGGTGGCGTTGATTACCGTGTGGTTTAAGCCGTTAAATTCACAAAATATAGACGAATTTCTGTTATTTTCATGGAAATGGGTGTTGTTTCAAAATGTTGGATTTGAAGGCTTTCAATCACACTTAATTATTGCAGGGGTGCAATGGACGCTGGTGTATGAATGGGCGGTATATGCGGTGTTGCCACTGATTCACATGATTTATCATCGTAAAATCACATTGCAGCCGATGGCGTGGGTGGCGATTGCCATTTCATATTGGGTGATGATGTATCACACCCAAACGCGCTATTTGTGGATTTTTGTATTAGCCATTCCTGCTGCCGTGTTTGCCAAACCCATTCAGGCAGCCTTGCAACGTTTGCCGTGGTTGTGCCATCTGTTGCTGATTGTATTAACCATTTATATTTTTGGTTACACGGTGGCGTATTCGTGGGAACAACGCATTTTATTAGCGGTCTTGTTTGCATTTATTGCCAATGGCTATGCGTATGCCAATTTATTGAATTATCGCGGTTTAATTAAATTAGGCGACATCAGCTACGCCATTTATTTGGTACACGGCATGGTGTTGTTTATGTGGTTTGGCGTGTGGAAAATGTTTGCCTTTAAACAAGGGAATTTTGTGGGCTATTTATGGCATTTGCCCTTGGTGTTTGCGGCGAGTTTTGCGTTGGCATGGCTGGGCAATCGCTATGTAGAAATGCCATTTTGGAAACGGAAATAAACCGTTCAAGTAACTTGATGGTACACGATAAAATTTAATTAACACCACATGGAGCGGCGACGGCTCGTCGCCAACTATTTAAATTTTATCAAAATCAAATATTGTGTTGATTTGAAATATGGCGACGAGCCGTCGCCGCTCCATTTGTTGTCATGTACCGAAAGGCAGCCTGAATTTTGACGGGAACGCGGCGTCTTGCCGCCGCACCCACGCTTTAGGCTGGTGGCACGGAACGGCGCGTTCTCCATAGAATAGATTGTCGCGTGCCTTGTCCACTCTATTATTTGGCTTACTTTTTTAAAAAGTCAGTCGCCCGCGCGGCGACAGAGCGCAAACCGTAAAAACCACCACCTAATTTTATTTTGTTGCCATGTACTGACCTGAAACCACAAATTTGTTATAAAATGTAAAAAAACATTGGTGTCATAGCCGATTTAGGGCTACAATTCTGAATGTAGTCTTTTTGATAAAAATAATACGGAGTTTCCTACAATGACAGCCAAGGGACAATTATTACAAGACCCCTTTTTGAACGCCCTGCGTAAAGAACATGTGCCTGTATCCATTTACTTGGTAAACGGTATCAAATTGCAAGGACAAGTTGAATCATTTGACCAATACGTTGTCTTGCTACGCAACACATCGGTAACGCAAATGGTGTACAAACACGCGATTTCTACCATCGTTCCTGCTCGCGCCGTGAGCGTACAGCACGACAACAAAACTGCTGCGCCTGCTGCTGCACCACGCCCAGCATTGCAACAAGTGGAAACCAACACCACCACTTCTGAAGAAATCACGTTGGACTAATCAATCCATAAATCAACAGGCTGCCTGAATCAACATTCAAGCAGCCTGTTTTTTTTATTTCGTTTGGTCTAAACTACACAAAATCAATTTGAATGATAAATCTTGTTCACTCAATTTACTGCGCGTGCTTTCCTGATTGGCACATAAAAAACTAATATTAGTGAAATACTTATTCGCTGATACTTCAGGCACAACCGCCAAATTTGGGTCAATTTCCACGCTCAATAATTGCACCGTTTGAATTAAACCACCATGCTCATATTTACCATTCACGGCTTGGCATTCAATCACTTGCGGATTGGCACGTAAGGTTTCCAGCACCAAACCCACCGCATTTTGAATGGGTAATGCAGTTGCACTCCATTTTTTCAAATATTCGCGGCGTTCTTCAGCCGTTTGATTCAGCCAAAAATGGTAGCTGGGCAATTCCACCGCCGTGTTGCTGCCTGCGATATTCAGACGTTGTTTAAATGCGGTCAGCCATTCATTTTCACGCAAATTTTGTGCGCTGTGTGTGTTTAACGTTTGCAATTCTTGAATCGCTTGATTCAGCTTTTCCAAACGCGCTTGGTCGGGTGTGCCTGACGCATTTTGCTGTAAACGCTGACGTTCAAGTTCTTGTAACATATCACGTTTTAGTTCAGCTTTAGAGGCACATTCTACCAAATCAAACAGGGTATAAATCGCCGCGTGATGCATCCATTTATCATCACCCGCCAATGCTTCGTTGAAACGGTTAAATAATTGTTCCACGCGAATGTAGTTACGAACGCGTTCGGACAGGGGAAAATCAAAATGCAGCATCTTTTACGGCTCTCTTATTGATTAATTTAAAATATTTTGATAAACAATATGTTGTTGCAACACAGCTTGTTTCAAATCATTCAGGCTGCCTGAATTATGCAACACATCGTCTGCCAATGCCAAGCGTTCTGCATCGCTGGGCTGATTGGCAATGATTTGTTTGACTTGCGTTTCGGTTAATCCATTGCGTTGCATTACACGTTGAATCCGCGTGGCTTCATCACAATGGATAACCAAAACCCGTTGAATAATTTGTAAAAATGGCGAACCTTGCCGCAGTAAGGGCAATTCCACCACACCATAAATATCATGAGTGAATGAAGATTGTAATTCACGAATATTTTGTAAAATCAGGGGATGCAAAATGTGTTCTAACTGCCGTTTGGCTTCAGGCTGCCTGAAAATCAAATCGCGCATCATACTGCGATTCAGGCTGCCTGATTCATTTAATATTTCATGACCAAATTGCTGTTGAATTAATTGGATTGCGGGGCTGTTTGGCGTATCAATCAATTCACGATTGACTGCGTCGGCATCAATCACGGGGACACCCAGTTGTTGAAAACAATGAGCTGCTTGGCTTTTACCACTGCCAATACCGCCTGTCAATCCAATCCATTTTGTCATCATTAAAATCCTGATTTTAACAACCATTCAGCTATCAGCTTACCCGCTAACGCATGGAACAAGAAAATCAACCAACCTGCAATCCCCAAGCAAGGGCCAAATGCCATCGGTTGTCCTTTGCCCACGCCTTTGACCAGTGCCGCGACAATCCCAATAATCGCCGCCATCATTACCACCACAGGCAAATGAGCCGCACCACACCATGCGCCAATCGCCGCCAACATTTTGAAATCGCCATAACCCATACCATCTATGCCGCGTATGAGTTTGTGAATTTGATTCAATGTCCACAAACTCATATAACCACAAACCGCACCGAGTAAGGCTTGTTCCCACGACACGAATTGAGTATGCCAATTAAATAGCAATCCCAACCAAATCAAGGGTAAAGTCAGTTGGTCGGGCAATAACTGCGTGTCGGCATCAATAAACACCATCGCCACCACAAATGCCGTTAGCAAACAACCCCATACCGTCATCGCCGTCCAACCATATTGCCATGCAATCACACCAAATAACACACCCGTTAATAATTCTACCAATGGATAACGAATGCTAATCGGCGTTTTACAAGTATGACATTTACCACGCAAAATCAACCAACTGATAATAGGGATATTTTGCCAAGGTTTCACAGGTGCGCCACAACCACCACAGCGTGATGGCGGGGTCATCAAATTAAACGTTCCCGTTTGCGTATCGGTTAAACCGATTTGTTGGCGTACGGTGGTAGCGGCATTTTCAGGCAGCTTGTTCAGAAATTCATCATTTAAACCAAGCTGTTCACGTGCTGCCACATTCCATTCGCGGTTCAACATCACAGGCAGGCGGTACACCACCACGTTCAGGAAACTGCCCACCAGTAACCCAAACACGACCGCCATCAAAATTGCCATTTCTTCCATTATTAACCAACCACTTGACCCAAGTTGAACAATGGCAGATACATCGCAACCAGAATCGTACCCACAATACCACCCAATACCACCATAATAATCGGTTCCATCAATGAAGACAGCATCGCAACTGCTGAATCCACTTCTTCTTCATAAAATTCAGCGACTTTATTTAACATGTCATCTAATGCACCCGCTTCTTCACCAATCGCCGCCATTTGCACCACCATATTAGGGAATAATTGCGCGGCTTGCATGGCTGAAGTCAAAGAAATACCCTGATTCACTTTCGAGCGAATTTCATGTGTGGCTTCTTCATAAATAATATTACCCGATGCACCTGCTACCGATTCCAGTACTTCTACCAATGGCACACCTGCAGTAAACAGCGTTGCAGTAGTACGACACCAACGTGCAATGGTCGCTTTGGTTACAATATCACCAAAAATAGGTAATTTTAACAACAGCGCATCAATGCGTTTTTGCAAAGACGGTGATTTTTTCACAATAAAAATACCCCCTGCAACCGTACCCACCAAACCAATCACAATCAATGGGCCATGTGCCACAAATGCATTAGAAATATTCATCATAAATTCAGTTAATGGTGGTAATTTGGCACCCATACTGTCATATACCTTTTTAAATTCAGGTAATACGAACATCATCATCACCATAATCAACACAACTGCTACGACCATAATGGCAATAGGGTAGGTCAAAGCACTTTTTACTTTTTTCTTGATGGCTTCGGTTTTTTCCATGTAGGTTGCCAGTTTGTCTAACAAGGCATCCAATACACCACCAGCTTCACCTGCACCCACCAAGTTGCAATAGAATTTACTAAAATGATTAGGATGTTTAGCGAATGCATCGGCTAATGATGTACCTTGTTCCACATCGGAACGAATGCTTAATAATAATGTCGTCATCGATGCATTTGAATGACCTTTTGCCACAATATCAAATGCTTGCATTAATGGCAAACCTGCTTTCATCATAGTACACAGCTGGCGTGTAAATACAGAAATATCCGCAGTGGTAATTTTCTGTTTTTTCGCCTTTTTCATTTTGGTAATTTGCAACACTTTGACGTTGCGGCGTTTCAGCTTGGCACGCGCTTCTTCCTCGTTACGCGCCACCACTTCACCGCGCACAATCGATTCGGTCTGCATATTGCGACCTTCAAACTGATAGCGATTACCACGCTCTTGTTTGACCTTTGGTGCAGCTTTAGCAGGGGCTTTTTTCACTGGTTTTTTAGCAGTAGCCATACATTTAATCTCAAATTTAGTTAATTAAAATATCAAAAAAGATGTTCAGGCTGCCTGAAAAATATGTGGACATATGATTCAGGCTGCCTGAAAGATTATTCGTTGGTTGTGGCAAGAACTTCTTCTAATGTGGTAATGCCTTGCATCACTTTCAGCAAACCTGAACGGCGCAAATCAACCAAACCTTCTTCATAAGCAATGTTGGCAATATCCACTTCGGTACCGCCTTTCATAATCACTGCTTTCATTTTTTCGGTCATCGGCATCACTTCATACAAACCTGCACGACCTTTGTAGCCTTTACCTTTACAGTTATCGCAACCGACTGCACGATACATGGTCCAATCTTTTGCCAAATCTTCTTTGGTAAAGCCCACGTCTAGCAATGCTTGCTCGGGCGGACGCTCCATCGGTGCTTTGCAAGAACTGCACAAGCGACGCGCCAAACGTTGCGCCATAATCAAATTGACGGCTGATGCAATGTTAAACGGTGCCACACCCATATTCAACATACGCGACAAGGTCGCAGGCGCATTGTTGGTGTGCAAGGTGGAGAATACCATGTGACCCGTTTGTGCGGCTTTAATTGCAATATCAGCCGTACCCAAGTCACGAATCTCACCAATCATGATGATGTCAGGGTCTTGACGCAAGAATGCTTTCAATGCCGCTTCAAAGGTCAAACCTTGTTTATCATTCACGTTTACTTGGTTAATCCCCGGTAAGTTAATCTCCGCAGGGTCTTCGGCGGTGGAAATGTTCACATCGTCCGTATTCAAAATATTCAAGCAGGTGTACAACGATACGGTTTTACCCGAACCCGTAGGCCCTGTTACCAGTACCATGCCGTATGGACGATGAATCGCGTCCATAATCAATTCTTTTTGGAAATCTTCAAAACCTAATTGATTGATATTCAAGCTGGCAGCGTCCGAATTCAAAATACGCATTACGACTTTTTCGCCAAACAAGCA
>JBHARQ010000155.1:0-7257 GCA_041831015.1 Simonsiella sp.
AAAACGACCAATTCAAGGAAAAAATGCGAATCAGGTTGTACACCTGATGAGCATTTTTGACGCAGAAGTGGGCGATTTTTGATGCAAAAGCATGTGCAAAATGAAATGTCATTAGCCCCTATGGTTTCGTGCCACAATTCTAAAGCGTGGGTGCGGCGGCAAGACGCCGCGTTCACACCCAAATAACAGCAACTGATTTTCAGGCTGCCATCATGCTTCCAAACCTTCCATTAGCATCGCATCAATGCTGTCGCAAATGGCGTGAATCAGCACAATATGCACTTCTTGAATGCGGGCGGTGCGCGGATACGGTACGTTCAGCAGCACATCGCCATCTTTGAGCATGGCTGCGATTTTGCCACCATCGCGCCCCGTAAACGCCACCACGCGCATATCGCGTTCGTGGGCGGCTTTGATGGCTTCAATCACGTTGGCGGAATTGCCCGACGTGGAAATGCCAATCAGCACATCGCCTGCGCGTCCGAGTGCGCGAACTTGTTTGCTGAATACATGGTCAAAGCCGTAGTCGTTGCCAATCGCGGTCAAGGCGGACGTGTCGGTGGTCAGCGCAATGGCGGCAAGTTCCATGCGTTCGCGCTCAAAACGTCCTGTCATTTCGGCGGCGAAATGTTGTGCGTCTGCGGCGGAACCGCCATTGCCACACGCTAAAATTTTGCCGTCATTTGCCAGCGCGTTGAACATTAAAATGGCGGCTTCGGCGGTGGCTTCGGTCAGCACTTCTTGTGCTAATTGTTTGACTTTCATGCTTTCTTCAAAATGTGAAGCCACGCGTTGTTGTACGTTATTCATGTGTTATCCTGTTGTTTTAAATTGAAATGTTTTTAATCCATTGAGGCGGTTGGTTGCCTTGTAGCAAAATCGCGTCCAAACGGCACGATACATTTAATTGATTGATTTGTAAATAATATTCTACGCTGCGTTGTAATTTGGCTAATTTGTTTGGGGTAATGCTGTATGCTGCACCACCAAATGCGTTTGATTTGCGGAATTTGACTTCTACAAACAAGAGTTTATTGTCTAATTTCACAATCAAATCAATTTCGCCATAACGGCAATGCCAATTTCGCGCCACCAATTCGCCACCTTGTTGTAATAAAAAGGCAAGGGCGCGGTCTTCGGCAGCTTGTCCTGTGGGGTGGTTGAGTTTCATGTTTCAGGCTGCCTGAAATTAATGCGGAATTTGTGGCGAACGAAATTCTACATATTTATATAAATCAGATAATGGTATAGAAAATCCAATACTTTCAAATATTAAAGTATCGCCCAATGTCATGACCGTTGCTTTCCAATGACTGCGTTGACTGTAATGGTAGGCTTGCACCAAATCTTGTTCAATCACTAAATATTCTTGTAAATTGGCAATTTTTTGGTATTCGCTTAATTTAATCGTGAAATCATTGCCACGTGTGCTATCGGATAAAATTTCAATAATCACAATAGGTTGATTGAAATCAAAACTCGGCTGTTCGCGTTTTTTGCAAACAATCATGACATCGGGAATGAAAAAATGATTGCCAATCGTCAATTTGGTTTCGGGAATGGCGAGACAGTCAATTTCATTATCATCAAAAAAACGTCCGATTTTGCGCGTACATTCGGCTTTTAACACATCGTGATTAGACGAAGCCGTCCCCATGGCGATTAATTGCCCGTTGAATAATTCAAATTTTTCATTGGGATAATCGGTGCAATGGGCGAGATATTGTTCTGCTGTGAATAATCTGGCTGTCATGTTTAATCCTTTCAGGCTGCCTGAATTTTCCGCGCGGCTTGTTCGGCAGCCGTGAGTGCAATTTTATCGCGCACATACAACAATTCCGCGTGTGCCGCGTCTGTCGCTGGGTAACGCCCTGTTTGCGCCAAAGCGAGATAATCGGCTGCGGTCGGCATGGTCGCGCTGCCTGAAAATGGCGGTGTGTCGTTTAACGCAAACGCATTGCCCACGCCACGCACATTTTCCGCTAACACATTATCGGGCAATGAAATTTCGCTGGCTTTGCCCACCGAATAATTGCTTAAACGTTGATGATGTTTGGTGTCAAACCACGCGTAAAATACTTCGCCCATTCGCGCGTCCGTAGCCGCTAAAACGCATTCACAATCAGGTATTTGATACGCCACCGCGTCCAAACACGGCACACCAATTAGGGGAATGTCAAACGGGGTTGCCAAACCCTGCGCCACACCCAAACCAATGCGTAAACCTGTAAATGCGCCCGCGCCTTTGGCATACACAATCGCGCCCAAATCGCTGATGTTTAAATCCATTTGTTTTAATAAAATGTGGATTTGTGGCAGGATTTCAGCAGATTGTTTGTTGCCCACTTCTTCGTGAAATGTGTGTTTCAGGCTGCCTGAAATCAGGGCGAGCGATAAAAAAGTGGTTGATGTATCAATGGCTAATAGGGGGCGAGTGAAATCGGGTTGCATATTGTTAGTGCGTTCATTTAATAAATAGGTGAAATTATAACACGGTCGTTTTTTCAGGTAGCCTCTTTCAATTCACCACTTACCATCACCACGAGCGCAGCGTGGGTGTGGCGGCAAGACGTCGCGTTCTGGTCAATATTCCAGTCGCTTTTTTAAATATCACGTCAGCTCTATTTTATAAGTGGTATCAAAGCAGCATCATTTAAATTAAGCAAGCCTTTTACAGACAAATTGTGTAAAATATCGCTCATTTTAGTCAGATATATAGTGAGAACCAACAATGCAACTCATTCCTGCGATTGATTTGAAAAATGGGCAATGTGTCCGCTTAAAACAAGGTTTGATGGAACAAGCCACGGTGTTTTCAGACAGCCCCGCACAAACTGCCGAACATTGGTATAAACAAGGTGCAAGACGTTTGCATTTGGTAGATTTGGACGGCGCATTTGCAGGTGAACCTAAAAATTTCCCAGCGATTAAGGACATTTTGGCGGCGGTGTCGCAACATATTCCTGTACAATTAGGTGGTGGGATTCGTGATTTGCAAACCATTGAAAAATATTTGGATTTAGGTTTAACTGATGTGATTATTGGCACAGCGGCGGTGAAAAATCCTGCGTTTGTGCGCGAAGCGTGTCGTGAATTTGCAGGACACATTATTGTGGGTTTGGACGCGAAAGATGGCATGGTGGCGATTGATGGTTGGGCAACGGTTACGGATTATCATGTAATTGATTTGGCAAAGCAATTTGAAAATGATGGTGTGAACAGTATTATTTATACCGATATTGGGCGCGATGGTATGATGAGCGGCGTGAATATTGAGGCAACGGTAAAATTGGCACAAAATTTGCTTATTCCAGTGATTGCGTCTGGTGGTTTAACGAATTTGGACGACATCCGCGCTTTGTGTGCAGTAGAACACGAAGGCGTGGCAGGCGCAATTACGGGACGCGCGATTTACGAAGGCAGCATTGATTTTGCTCAAGCTCAAACTTTAGCAGATGAATTAAGCGCATCTATTTAAGCTGCCTAAATATTTATTTTTAAACATTTTATTTAACAGAGGTTTTATTATGTCAAACGGTAGCGGTACTTATTTATTAATTGCATTTGTCATTGGTTTTTGGGGCATTTGGTCTGCCAGTCGTGAACCCAATTCTTTGATGGAAGGTTTGGGGATTACCATTATTGGGATTGTGGCAAAATCCATTATGCAATGGTCGGGTGTGCCAGATTTTAATAATGTGATGTTGGCATCTTGGGGTATTTTGTGGGTGTGTACGGTGGTGATATTGGAATTGGTAGGGCGTTATTCGGTGAGCATGGGGGTGAATTTAACCATTTCGGTGGGCGGTGCTGTGGCTTGGTTCTTTTTGGCGCAATATATTTTTGGGCCAGAAGGCGTGAAAATGGTGCAAGGTTGGGTGGGTTAATTCAATCTTGAATACAAGTTCTAACTTGTTCAGGCTGCCTGAAAATGGGACAATCCGTTTTCAGGCAGTTTTTTTATGGATTGGAAAAAGAATGTTAGCAAAACGAATTATCCCTTGTTTGGATGTGGACAACGGTCGCGTGGTGAAAGGCGTGAACTTTTTGGGTTTGCGCGATGCGGGCAACCCCGTTGATGTCGCCAAACGCTACAACGATGAAGGCGCAGACGAAATCACATTTTTGGACATCACCGCCAGCAGCGACAACCGCGACACCATTTTGCACGTCATTGAAGAAGTGGCGAGCCAAGTGTTTATTCCGCTCACGGTGGGCGGTGGCGTGCGCTCGGTGGCGGACATTCGCCGTTTGCTCAATGCAGGTGCGGACAAAGTCAGCATTAACACCGCCGCCGTAACCAATCCCGATTTGGTTAGCGAAGCGAGCGCGTTTTTTGGTTCGCAAGCGATTGTGGTGGCGATTGATGCCAAAGCCGTGAATGCCGACAATTCGCGTTGGGACGTGTTCACGCATGGCGGACGCAAAGACACAGGCTTGGACGCAGTAAAATGGGCGCGTGAAATGCAACGTCGTGGCGCAGGCGAAATTCTCTTAACCAGCATGGATAGAGACGGCACCAAAATCGGCTTTAATCTGCCTTTAACCCGTGCGATTTCCGATGCGGTGGACATTCCCGTGATTGCGTCGGGTGGCGTGGGCAATGTGCAACATTTGGTTGATGGCGTGTTGCAAGGCAAAGCCGATGCGGTGTTGGCGGCAAGCATTTTCCATTTTGGCGAAGTGAGTATTCGTGAAGCGAAATTGGCAATGCAAGCGGCTGGAATTGAGGTGCGTTTATGAAATGGCTAATCAAACAAGTTTTGCCAATTATCGTATGGATTGCGGTTTCGGAACTATTGATTTGGGCAAATCCACCTAATTGGCGTCCTGTACGCAATCCTGAATTTTTTAGAATATGCGTGATGGACAACAACGAACCGAAAACAATTGTGTTACCCGAGCGCAAGCCCAATCAAACATTGTGTACGGAAACCCATTTTCAGGCAGAAAATTATCCGTTACGCTTTGATTTAAAATATCTTTCGCAAGAAAATATGTGGGAATTAACCACATCAAATGACAGTTTGAGCGACCCACATATTTACCGTTATCGCGTGGATAATCAAAAAGTGACACCAGTAGCCTATACTTATGGTGGTATGGTAAGCAAAATCAGTACTTATGTAGCGGTGTTGATATTGATGGTTTTTATGTCAAAGCTTTGGTCGCTAGGGCATTGGCTGTGGAAAAAATTTCGCCCCCATGCCCATTAAACCAATCAATAGGATTTTCAGGCAGCCTGAAACGAAGTTCAGCAAACCCAAAACACATTTCAGTATTTTGACGGTGAACGCGCGTCTTGCCGCGCACCACGCTTTTAGGTTACTGGCACGTTGTTGTTTTGCGCTCCGTAGTGGTGGTTGGGCGTTTCAGGCAGCCTGAAATAGCTGTAGGTTGGGTTGAAGACCCAACTTCATTATTTTTGGGTTTTCTGTTGGGTTTTTGACCCAATCTACTCGGTTCATTCTATGAGTTTTAGAAAATTTATAACCACTTTAATCATTGATTTGATTAAATTTGCTCTGTGGATAGCCTTGTATGTCGCAATCGCATTTGCATTGATTGAATACACACAACCCAAACCGCGACCACCGATTTTGGAACGCTTTTTTGTTTGCACCATGCAAGATGGCGTACCACAGCGCATTTTATTCAAACAATATCATCATCAACCGCTTTGCCCCGAAACAAAGTATTATCAACAAGATGAAGATTCGGGTGGATTTTCTCTTGTCGCGCTACCTGACAATGTGTGGCAACTGGAAGCGCACACAGGCGGCATGGGCGACCCGTATGTTTACCAATATCGCATTGAAAATAATGGAAAAATCACGCCATTGGCAACGTGGCACGGCGGCAATGTGGCGCGAATGATGGCTTATTTGATGGCGATTCCCTTGTGGCTATTGGCGTATTTTTGGGTAAAATTCGGTTTCCGATTGTGGAAACGAGCTTTCAGGCAGCCTGAAAGCGCATCAAATCAATAAAATGGATTGTGAAATATGACAAAAATACAAAAAATAGGATTTTACGCAACCATCATTTTCAGCTTAAATGCTTGCACATCAGTCGTTTGGAATGGCGGCATTTACGATGCCGACCGCGCCATCAATACCCAAACCGTTGTCCGCACCACAGGACAAGACCACATTTATGCCTTTGGACACATTCCTCATCAATCCAAACAGCCATTTTCAGGCAGTCTTGTAATGATGGGCGGAGAATTTTGGTATATGATTCAACCTGATGTGTCCGAAAAAATCATTACGCCACTCACCGCTAATCTGCCCAAACGCTATCAAATTACCCGACCTTACGGCGGCGATGTGTTAAACGCCTTGCCCGTTACCATCACAGACGGCAGCCATTTTAGCAGCGATTTTTGCCTAGACTACCGTGCCGAAAATGAGACAGAACACCAAACCTTGCGCCAACTCGGTTTTCAGCCACAAGCCAATCCACAACACTACCGCCAATGCTATGCCACCGTTGGCACCATTTACGCCAAACCCAAACAGTTTGCCGAAGATTACCGCTTTCAAGAGAACATTCCTGTACAATTAACCTTGCAGCAAAATCAAACCAATATTCAAACAGGCAAATTAGCACGGAATATTTTGCTGACGCCATTGGCTCTGGCGGTTGATGCTTTGAGCGGAATGGTGATGGTGCCAATTCTCGTGATTGGCGATTTATTTTAAATTTCAGGCAGCCTGAAAATCATCACGTTATGAATACAAAACAATTTAAAATTATTTGGATAACATGGTTGGTGTTGGCATTTTTAACGACCAGCATTTTGACATTTATAGACATTGCCATACATGCGCCTGAAGTGCCAACCAAATTACAAAACGGCGCACAACTCAAATGGCAAGTTTGGCGACCCTTTGCCACCACCGACACCCAATTTGAAATGAGCTACCAGCGCGGCGCAAACGACGATTTACGGCTCAACATCTTGGGCGATAAAGAAAAAGGCATTGTGGGCGAACCCGTTATCATCAACCTAACCGTAAATGGCAATACCTGCACTTATCAACAAAACGATGTAACAGGTTGGAATCGCCGTGTGTTCAGACAACTCGAACCCATGCAGCCAAGCTGCAAATTGCCCGAACAATCAGGTTCAAATGAATGGACGGCACACATCACCCAAGTCAGTCCCAAATTACAAGGCGAAACCGCCCATTTAGGCATGATTTCCCCTGCAGGAACACTCAAACATCGCAGCGATAATAGCTATGGCACGAT
>JBHARQ010000156.1:0-7378 GCA_041831015.1 Simonsiella sp.
GAAATAAAGGTTTGTCTAAAATACGTTACCGAGTGGAACAGAGTTTTGCCATATTACACCGAAAATTTCGATGTAAACGAGCGAGCTATTTTGGTTTAGCCAAAGTGAAAGGGCAGATGCAATTAAAAGTGATTTGTTTGAATTTGCTAAAAGCAGCAAACAAGTTAAGGCTTATTACGCCTATTGCTGCCTGAAAGGGCGGTAAATGCCTTAAAAATGGGCATTTAACTGGTTATTCTCGGTTATATTTGCCTAAATTTGAAAAAAGTAGCCGAAATTTTTTGGAAAATTTCGGCTACAGTTGAGATTGGGTGTTTTGCAAAGGTTTCAGGCTGTCTTTTCCCCTTTGGTTGAATAAAAAAACACCAGCAAAGGCGCATCATTTGGCTTTTGCTGGTGTATTGGTTTAGATGGTCTGTTTTAGCTCGTCTAGGTAGTCTGCCCATTCTTGCAGCATTTGGGCGCGTTGTTCTATGTATTTGGCTGAATTGTAGCTTGCGCGTGATGTGTTGGGGTCTTTATGGGCTAATTGGTATTCTATCCAGTCGCTATTGTAATTCATCTCATTTAGCCTTGTGCTTGCCATATGTCGGAATCCGTGCGGGGTCATAATGTCTTTATAGCCCAAACGGTGTAAGGCTCTTTCGGCGGCTGCTTCGCTAATAGGCTGCTGCTTGGACTTATTCCAAAAGACATATTCATAATGCCCTGTAAATGCTTTCATCTCTTCCAGTAAGGCTAATACTTGGCGGCATAATGGAATGAAATGTGGCAAGCCGTTTTTCATCAACACGCCGTCTTTTTGCCACAAGGCAGCCTGAAAATCTACTTCTTTCCATTTCATCAACCGTAGCTCGCTAGGTCGTGTAAATACATAGGGGCTGATTTTAAGCAAGGTTCTAACTACTGGTGTCCCACCGTAGCCGTCTATATCGCGTAATAATTGGGCTATTTGTTTAGGCTCTATGATATGGGGGAATGAAGTTTGTGGAACTTGTGCCAATTCACAACCTAATTCTGCGGCTGGATTGAAAGGGCATAGGCGCAAGCGTACTGCATAGGAAAACACCTGCCTAACCACGTCATAAACCTTTTGGGCGGTGTCGTACTTGCCAGCCCTTTCAATGTCTTTTAATAGCTCTAATATCTCAAGGGGTGCAATATCAGTTATGGGTCGGTTAGCTAAATGGGGGAATATGTGTAGCTCTAAACTGCGAATAACGCGCTTTGCGTGGTCGGGTTTCCATTTATCGGGTAGGTTTGCGCGGTGTTGATGCCATGCTCTAGCTACATATTCAAATGTATTTTGTCTATTAGCGGTTTCTTCGGCTTTGGTGGCTTGTTTCTTCTCTTTGGGGTCTATTCCATTGGCAATCAGCAATCGCGCTTTAGCGGCATCTAATCGGGCTGATTTCAGGCTTAATTCTGTATATGAACCTAAATGCAATATAACCTGTTTTTTTGTGATAGGGCTGGTGTACTTCATACGCCAATATTTCGCGCCATTATCACGGATTTCTAGGTACAAGCCGTTACCGTCTCTTAATTGGGTGGATTTTTTGCCACTAGGTACAACGGCATTTTTGCATTGGTTATCTGTTAGTTTCATGATTTCAATCACTTATATAATGCGCTAGGCTGATTTAATTCAAAATGTACCTAAAAGCGCGGTTTTATTGGGTCAAAAAATAGCTGTTTTTGGGTGGTGTACCTAGAAATGTACCTATTTTTTAATGCGTAGTCCAGCACACCCCAGCACATTACAGGCGTTAAAAAACCCCTAAAATCAAGTGATTTCAGGGGTTTAGGGTGTGCTAGGAAGTCCTAGAATAGCGTGTTTGGTGGAGGCGGGGGGAATTGAACCCCCGTCCGAAAGTCCTCTACAAAGCGTTCTACATACTTAGTCATATCTACTTGGAATCTTGTTTCCCTTGCGCCGACTGACAGGCTCGCAGGAAACCAGTTACCTTAAATCTTATTTTCTGCCAAGTAACCCGACAGAAAACCAGTCAATGTAAAATGATGTTGCGGTGGGTTACCCCACACAGTCCATTGACCAACTGCTGCAACAGCCTGGCATTAAGCAGCCAGAGCGTAAGTTTCGTCGTTTGCGACTATTTCAATTCAGTGTTTTACGAGTTACTGAAAACTCGGTATGCCCGCATTTGCTTCGCAACCCCCGTCGAAACCAAGGTCGCCCCCAAATGTGAGTTTCACATTATACGCAGTTTCAGGCAGCCTGAAAAGCCTTTATAATGCGCGGACAGCACATTTTTTAGGAAAATAAACCATGTATGATGTCAATACCCACGATGTTCGCCGCTTTTTTGCCCATGTGTGGCAACTGCGATTTGCGCCTGTTCAGCTAGATGCCTTGCAAATGAAAGCCCTACGCATTTTACAAGCCCACACCGAATACGCCCACATACTCGATAATATTGAACAATATCTAGACTATGAATGGACACCCGACAAAGGCGAAACCAACCCATTTCTACACCTATCCATGCACTTAAGCATTCAAGAACAAGTGGCGATTGACCAACCATTTGGCATCCGCGACATTCACGTCCAATTATGCGCCAAATACAATGACGACTGGGTCAAAGCCGAACACGACATGATGGAAGCACTCGCCGAAACCCTGTGGGAAGCGCAACGTTTTGGACGAGGATTAGATGTCAATAACTATATGACCAAATTAAGAAAATTAATTCATTTGGGCGCAGAAGATAACGCACGAATTAATCCACATGAAGTCGCACCATCAGAAAAAATCAGTATGCGTGAATAAACGCCACATTCCCAAAATTTACCTAATTAAAAATAATAAGGGCGGATGACCCATATTCCATCCGCCCCAAAATCATATTGATGATAACTTAATCATTTAAATTTTCTGAAAAAAACGATACGCAGGCATCACCAACAAACAAGCCAAACCCGCTTTAATCAAATCACCCACAATAAAAGGCGTCAAACCGTATGCCAACACCTTATCAGCAGGTACAAACAAAGACAATTGCGCCAAACCAAACGCATACATCACCGCCGTTGCCACAATAGCGACCGCAACACTTTTCCAAACCGATTTCAGGCAGCCTTTATCACTTGCCCAACCCAAAATCGCCGCCATCGCCACAAATCCAAACAAATAACCGCCCGATGACCCTATCAACACCCCAAAGCCAGAGCGACCACCTGCAAACACAGGCAAACCCATTGCCCCTTCTGCCAAATACAGCAACAAAGCCGCCACCGCCGCCTTACGCCCCAATGCAAAGCCCATCAATAACACGCCCAAGGATTGCCCTGAAATATGCACAAACGGCGTAGGAATCGCCACTTGTGCCAATAATGCAATTACATTTGCGCCAATGACCGTTTGTAAAATAAAAGTGGCGGTTTTATTTTCCGCCGCCCATTTTTTCGTAGAAGCTAATTGTGCATACATAATGTACAACACCTTTCATAATTTAGAGTGGAAAAACTAAAATTATCGTCAGAATCCCAATAAACGTCAAGCCTTTTAAACAACCAGAACGCGGCGTCTTGCTCCCCACGCTTTTGGGTGGGTGGTGCGGAATGGTGTATTTTCCATAGCATGAAATCTTTGCAAAACTTACATTCTTGAACGTAGGGGCGGATTTTATATCCGCCCTATTTCAAATATCAAAATGATTTTGCCACATCAACAAAGACACGATGTTGATTATAGCGATAATAAAAATGGTTGCTCTTCACATGCGACCATGTCCAATTCAAACGCGGCTCAAATCCACGCCAAGACCATTTTCGATGACTCAATGACAAACGTGTCCAATATTCAGTATCACGCCGTTGAATATTAAAAAAATCAGCAGCGCGATAATCACGATGTTGTACGCTGGCATTGAAAGTCGTGGTAAACGCTTGTGATTGTCCCCAACGTTGCGACCAACCTGCATGAAGATTACCATAATGATAAGCCTCTGATAAATCACGAGCATTGCTACGACCACCACCCACACCTACTGTCAAAAATTGCTTGGCTGATGGGCGATACAGTAATGTCAGCGAACCTGCATGCGTTGCACCGTCTAAATAACGCCGTGTTTTGTGCTTTTTGTAGCCCGATTGCCAAGCTGCAAATGTGCTGATTTTAGGTGATAAATTGCGAGAATAACGCCATATTGCGCCTGCTGTTTGCGAATAAGGTTCGGTTGCAAACCAGCGTTTATCGTAAAATGGTGATAAAGATGTTTCTTGTTTTGCATCGCGCCATACTGTGCCTACTTCGGTATGCACATTCAAATCATCATAATCATGTGCATCCCAATAAAATTTCCCTGCCACCGATGCTTGCACACGCGTTGCCCAATGTCCTTGTATGGGCATGGTTTTTTGTGTCGCCAATTCATAGCCAATACCATGCGCGGATTTAGGCTCTGAAAATTGCCAACCTGCATAGGAACGCTGTTCAGGAGCGCGTCCCACATTATCATCTTGTAAATAAGAAGCGTTGGCACTCCATTTCCATTTTTTTTCTTGTTGCAAATATTGGTCAAATTGATTGACGTAATTAACCACATGTTCAGGTAAATCAGGTGCTTGCTTAATATTTTTTAATTCTTTTGCGGCTTCACCTTGTTGTCCATCTTCCGCTTGTGTGATGGCTAATTGCAACCGAACAGGCGTGTATTCAGGATAGGCTTCTAAAATACGGCGCAATTCGTTTTCTGCTTTACCGTGTTGAGCATCGGCACGATAAAGAATGGCTTGTGCGTATTGAGCCAATTCCTTGTTTTGTCGTTGTTCAGGCAGCCTGCGATACAATGGCAATAATAATTTAATATGTTCAATATTTTGTCGCTCTACTGCTGTATTGAACGCATTTTCTAATAAATCAGGTTGTTGAATGACTTCTTCTGCGGTGAAGTGACGCGATGGCTGGGTGGTGCTTTGGGTGGTTTGAGTGGTATATAAATCATTGGCTTGGCGAATTTGCTCGCTGGTTAAATCGCTGGGCAAATCTTGCGGTGTCGCAACAGGTGCAGCCAATACGCTGGGCATCATTACTACCAATGCCAGCCAATATGTGTTTTTTAAATGACGCATTATCATGTTTTCATTCCAAAAAGAGTTCAGGCAGCCTGAAACAATGTTTTGCGAAACAGAAATCAAAGCAACCCGCCCAGCACCAAGCCAAGCGGGTTGCCTGTTATTCAGGATTATTTTTTCACTGCGCCAAATGAACCCATGTAATCTAAAACTCTGCCAGATTCAACTACTGAGCCATTCAATACACCACCTATTTCGGCTGCATTTGGACCGAAGAAATGACCTGTGGTGGTCACACCATTATTGGTACCACTAAATGATGAACCATTAATAGTGGCAGTTAATGGTACAACAAAGCCAGCATGTACTTCACCTTGAATGGTTTTGGCTCCAAAATCAACATCAAATGATGATGTTCCTGTATCCCAACCACCTCCACCAATTGGGCTTAATACAGATAAGCCTTCATATTTAGCGGTACCTGAAGTAGGTACTTCTGTAGCTGGTGTTACGGTACCTAATGCGAACATATAAGTTGGGTATTTACCTTGATTATTTGCAAAATCACGATAAGCACCAAAACGCATATGGCTCAAAAACGTACCACTAGCTGTTGTTTTTTCTGTATTTTGTGATAAGTTAGTAAATGTTTTTGCAACAACGCCAGGTTGAGATAAAGCCACCGTTGTACCATCAATTACCACACTCTCCAAGCTATTGCTACTTAATGCAGTTGGGACAGCATTTGCACCATTACGTCCTTCTGTAATTAATACTGTACCAGTGTATGCACTAGCAGTTGGTGTTGTAGGGGTAGTTGGTGTTGTCGGCGTAGTTGTGCTACCGCTAGTACTGCCACTTGTGCTACCGCTAGTGCTACCGCTGGTACTGCCACTTGTGCTACCGCTAGTGCTACCGCTAGTGCTACCGCTTGTACTGCCGCTAGTGCTACTACCACTGCTTACGCTTTTACTGGTAGAAGAAGTAGTAGTGTTGGTGCTACTGGTAGTCGTTACTTTATCAAACGTATTACTTGAACCACCACTGCTACCACAAGCAGCTAAACCAAACAATGCAGTGCAAATAACTGCTGTTGTTTTCAATTGCGTTTTCATATTAAAACTCCTTAAAGGTTAAATTTAAAAAAAACAACATTGCATTCCAATCAGCACTGACATATAAAAAATAACCAGCACTGGTATGAAACCAGCACTGGTATGAAACCAGCACTGGTATGAAACCAGCACTGGTATGAAACTAACATATTATTAATTATAATCTTATTTTAAGGAAAACACAATTTTTTTACATTTATTCTTTATTATTTATTTTCAAAAATGTTGTTTTTTAATGACACCTCATTCTCTCAGATAGATACGATTAAGCGCAAGCCGTCATCATACGAATGTAATTAAAATCGTATCTACGGAGAACGCACCGTTCCGTGCCAGTAACCCAAAAGCGTGGTGCGCGGCAAGACGCGCGTTCACCGTCAAAATAATCGCGCACAAAATTCAGGCAGCCTGAAAACAAATTTCCACCTTTCAGGCTGCCTTTGAGTACACGACAAAATAAAAACTTCGTCATTCCCGCGAAGGCGGGAATCCATTTTTAAATTACAGAAACTTATTTTAAAACAAAAATTTGCGTTGTTTGCACTTGGATTCCCGCCTACGCGGGAATGACGGCATCGTTATTTTTCAGACAGCATTTCAAAAAATGTCGCGTACTCAAAGGCTGCCTGAATGTTCATTTACAACAACACCTTCTCCACGCCCCCATTTTGTGCTTTTGCCACAAAATCGGCTTGCCAGTTGTCGCCCAAGATTTTCTTCGCCATTTCAATCACAATGTAATCGGCTGGCAACGCATTGTCATCTTCATAGCGCGACAAACCTTGCAGACACGATGGACACGATGTCAGCATTTTCACAGGTTCGCCCTGTGGCAAACTGGCGAGATTTTTCTCAATCTCTTCTTGCTTGCGGAATTTGACTTGCGTGGCAATGTCAGGACGTTTCACCGCAAACATACCGCTTTCGCCACAGCAACGGTCGCTCAACAGCACATTTTGTCCAATCAATTCGCTTGCCAATTTCGCGCCATCCATGGTCTTAATCGGCGTGTGGCAAGGGTTGTGATACAAATATTGTTGCCCTTGCACACCGTCCAATTTAATGCCTTTTTCCAGCAAAAATTCGTGAATATCAATAATGCGACAATTCGGGAAAATGTCTTCAAATCGGTATTCTTCCAGCGCGTCATAACACGTTCCGCAACTCACGACCACCGTCTTAATATCCAAATAATTCAACGTGTTTGCCATGCGATGAAATAA
>JBHARQ010000157.1:0-7187 GCA_041831015.1 Simonsiella sp.
AAAAATGCTCATCAGGTGTTCAACCTGATTCGCATTTTCTCCTTGAATTGGTCGTTTTTGCTGACAAAATCAAGGTACAAAACGAATTGTCATTAGCCCCTATGCGCCAATCCAAAAATAATTTAAAATCATCTACATAAACTATTTACCCTTAATAAACAACGATTTTATCTGAATTTAATTCATCACCCCACCACCTCCCCTATTCCCAACTCCCTGATTCCACAAAAACATCACCCAAACAGATTGGTCTGATAACAATACATTATTAGCATATGATGCGAATGTATGGCATAAATACCGCCATAATTCCCCTCAAATCAGGACATTCACAACATGAAACACTTTCACATAAAATTAGCTTTATTTATCAACTACTTTGTTTTCGCTATTTTGCTCAATAGCGTCGGCATCGTCATTCAACAATCGCTTGCCAACTATGGCGTATCGGAAACCAGCGCGAGTATTTTAGAAGCGTTTAAAGATTTACCGATTGCGATTGTTTCTTTTTTTGTTGCTTCATTTTTACCGAAATTTGGTTACAAAAACAGTATGTTGCTGGCTTTGGCTTTGGTGTTTTCAGGCTGCCTGACCATGTATTTTGGCAACAGCTTTGACAGCGCGAAAATCCTATTTTTAACCATTGGCGTGGCGTTTGCCTTTATCAAAGTGTCGGTGTACTCCATGATTGGCTTGTTTACCGAAACCAAAGAGCAGCACAACAGCTTCATGAGTTCCATTGAAGGCTTTTTCATGATTGGTATCGCGTCTGCCTATTTCCTGTTCCCCGCGTTTTTTGACGCAAACAATCCGAATGGCTGGCTGCGTGTTTACTTGCTGTTGGCGGGGTTGGTGGCGGTAGCGTTTTTCTTGCTGCTGTTTACCAAAGTGGACGTGGAAACGCCCAAATCAGACGGCAGCTTGGCGGACGATTTTATCGGTATGTTGAAAATGGCGGCTCTGCCTTTAACGATTTTCTTTGTATTGAGCGCGTTCTGTTTTGTGATGGTAGAACAAGGCATTATGACTTGGTTGCCGACTTTCAACCAAAAAGTTTTGTCATTGAATGAAACTTTGAGCGTACAAATGGCGAGCATTTTGGCGTTGGCATTGGCGGCTGGTCGTTTCTTGGCGGGTCAAATTGTGAAAAAAGTGCATTGGTTGCCTGTGTTGATTGGTTGCTTGTTGGCGGCGGCTGCGGTGGTGGCATTTGTGCTGCCAAGCGCGTTGAACACCAGCCCACAAACCATTCATTCTTTTAGCGATATTCCTGCGATTGGCTTTATTTTCCCATTGATTGGCTTGTTTATTGCGCCGATTTATCCGTTGATTAGTTCAGCGACTTTGTCGGCTTTGCCTAAACATTTGCACAGCCCGATGACAGGTTTGATTGTGATTTTCTCAGCATTGGGTGGCACATTGGGTTCACGCATTATCGGTATGTTATTTGAACATGTGGGTGGCGCACAAGCGTTCTATTTCATGTTAATCCCGATTGCAATTTTGATTTTCTCATTGATTTTATTGAATAAATTTATCAAAGGCTACGAAAATGCTGCTAAAAATTAACCGCGACCAAGTGCTACAAGATTTGTTGGCGCAAGAATGCACGCAAGGCACCAAAACCATTACCATTGACGACCACGGCAAAAAAAGCTTTACCGTACAAGGTGATAATGGCGAAACGTTTGAAGTAAAAGGCAGTTATTATCTTGCCAATTTATTACAAGAAATTTGGCTCGGCAATGGCGAATTAAACACCGACAACGTGCAGATGAAACCATTGCAACGCATTGATTATTTGATGAATACGCATTACTGGAATGTGTTGAGCCGCCGCATGAATGCGGAAAACGTGTTTGCCAATTTATTTGACGAAAAACGCAGCAGCGAGCAATCGTATTTGTATGTGCCTGCTGCCGATACGGCTGGTTTGGCGTATTACCGCCGCATTACCGCGCCTTACAGCAACATTACCGTGATTGAATTGCCCGCACCGCCCTACTCTGCTGAATTATTGGCAAAAATTGATGAGCAACCGGGGTTGTTGGCATTGAAATACGACCCTGAAACCGACCAACCGTTGCCCTACGTTGTCCCAGGGGGGCGATTTAATGAGATGTACGGCTGGGACAGCTATTTCATCGGTTTGGGCTTAATGGCGCACGACCAATATGAATTGGCGCGTGGTATGTTGGAAAATATTGCCTATCAAATCAAATACTACGGCAAAATGTTGAATGCCAACCGCAGTTATTATTTAACGCGTTCGCAGCCACCGTTTTACACGCCCTATTTAGCCGCGTTTTATCGCCAATATGCCGACAGGCTGCCTGAAAACTGGTTGGCAGAACATTTAGCCATCGCCATTCAAGAATATCAGCAAGTTTGGCAAAATCCAAACACGCATTATTTTGCCGATATTGGCTTGAACCATTATTTTGATGAAGGCATTGGCAGACCCAAAGAAACCGAAACAGGACATTTCCGCTTGATTTTGCAACAATTTGCCGATAAACACGGCATGAGTTGGCAAGATTTTGAGCGCGAATACGATTCAGGCAGCCTGAAAGAACCCGAATTAGACCGCTATTTTGAACACGACCGCGCCATGCGCGAAAGCGGACACGACACCACCACCCGTTTGGACGATGTGTGCGCCGACACCGCGTGTGTGGATTTGAACGCCATCTTGTATCGCGTAGAAGCAGACATTGCCCAATTATTGTTGGAATACTATCCACAAGGTTTTGAATACGCAGGAAAATCATATCAATACGATGATTTCTTTGAGTATGCCGAAACGCGCTACGCTGCCATGCAAAAATATTTGTGGAATGAGCAAGACGGCACATTCTACGATTACAACCACCGCACGCAGCAACAAAATCATTTTGTGTCTGCCACCAATTTGTTCCCGTTGTGGGCGAAAGCGTGTAACCCGATTCAGGCGAAACGCACGGTAGCCAGCCAGTTGCCGCAATTATTGCGTGAAGGTGGCATTGCGTCCACCGCACCGATTTCAGGCAGCCACGGCATGGAACGCCAATGGGATTACCCATACGGCTGGGCGCCCCATCAAATCATTGTGTGGGAAGGTTTGGCGAATTTTGGTTTTGAGCAGGAAATGCACCAAGCGGCGTATGCGTGGGTTCGCACAATTGTTCGCGCCACGGTGGAATACAACGGCTTAATTCCCGAAAAATTCAATGTAGAACATAGTTCGCACAAAACCGATGTGGAATATGGCAATGTGGGCGCGGTGTTTGATTATGTGCCAGCAGGTGGTTTTGGTTGGACGAATGCGTCATTGATTTTGGGTATCGCCAAATTGACCGATGAGCAGCGCGATGAATTGAATGCGTTGGCGGATAGTACACCGTAAATGGTATTTTAAACGAGAAAAGCAGCCTGAAAATAGATAGATACATTTTCAGGCTGTTTTTTTCATTGAACAAAATACCCTCACCCTTTATCATTCAAAAAAATTATTTTATATGCAACAAACACCCTACTCTTAAGAAAGGACAAACCATGTCAGACAACATCATTCGCGCCTATGCCGTTCACGCGCCCAACACACCAGCCGAACGCTACGACTATGACGCAGGCGCACTCAAATCAGACGAAGTCGAAATCAAAGTCCACTACTGTGGCATTTGCCATTCCGATTTATCCATGATGGACAACGAATGGGGCATGAGCCAATATCCATTAGTAGCAGGTCATGAAATCATTGGCGAAATCGTGCGTTTGGGCAGCGAAGCCAAAGGCTTGCAAATCGGACAAATGGTGGGCGTGGGTTGGACAGCCGAATCTTGCCAACATTGCGACCCGTGCATTGGCGGTAAACACCACGTTTGCGCCAGTGCTGTGCCAACCGTAGCGCGTATGGGCGGTTTTGCCGACAAAGTTCGCGCTCAATGGCAATGGGTCATTCCCATGCCAGCAGGTATTGATTACGCCAAAGCAGGGCCTTTATTGTGTGGCGGCATTACCGTATTCCAACCTTTGTTGCAACACCATATTCAAGCCAATCATAAAGTTGGCGTGATTGGCGTAGGCGGTTTGGGACACATGGCATTGGGCTTTTTCAATGCGTGGGGCTGTGAAGTAACTGCGTTTAGCTCCAATCCGTCTAAATACGATGAAATTCGCGCATTGGGCGCACATCATATTTTGGATTCCACCAACCCCGAAAGTTTCGCGGCTGCCAAAGGCACATTGGATTTGATTGTCGCAACCGTAAACGTGCCGTTGGATTGGAACGCCTACATGACCTTGCTCAAACCCGAAGGCAAATTGCACATGGTGGGCGCGGTGTTGAAACCATTGGATATTCATGCTTTTTCATTGATTACGGGCGCAAAATCAGTATCGGGTTCGCCAACGGGTGCGCCGATTCATTTGCGTACCATGATGGAATTTGCTGCGCGTAAACAAATTACGCCTGTGGTGCAAGAATTCCCGATGTCGCAAATCAATGACGCCATTCGCCATGTGCATGACGGCAAAGCGCGTTATCGTGTCGTTTTGAAAAATGATTTTGAGTAAATTCATCCATTTTCAGGCTGCCTAAAAAATCATTTTCTGCATCTTTGCCAGAACGCGGCGTCTTGCCGCCGCACCCACGCTTTTAGGTTTGTGGCACGGAACGGCGCGTTCTCCGTAGAACGGTAGGTCAGATTCTGGAATCCGACATTTCCGTCAAATCAAAAGATGATGTCGGATACAAATATCCGACCCACGCAATTGCCTACATATCTAAAAAAGGAAACATTATGAAATGGCTTAAATCCACATTATTCATCGTTTCAGGCTGCCTAATCATGACTGCCTGCACGCCCAAATTTGTTTCCAACGCCCGTTTACGAGACTACAAACAACGCTACCATACCCAAATCAATCCTAAACCCGTCAAAGCCTACCAAATTGACATAGATGTCCGCAACGCCCCACAAGGCTTCCATTTAGTCAGTGGTGGCGGGCATTACATCATGGATTGTTCCAAATTGGCAGGAATGGGATTCGGGTTGTTATCAGGCAAAGTTGCCTACACCCCAAAAGAATACATCCGCATCCCCTTTACCGAAATTGCCCCACGCCGTTACCGTGCCATTGTCTATGCTGATTATTTTGTTACAGGCGATTATTTCAACGATGGCGAAATTTGCGGCTGGAAAGAACCCAGCGTCAATTTTATCTTTCAACCTAACCCCGATTTATCAGGCAAAGTCTATCATCTACACCCCAATCTAGATGAATACGTGGAAACACCCTATGACAAAAACCAACAAAGTCGCACCACTTACTATCTCAATACCTATCAATACAACGAACCGTACACCTCTCAATACGGGCAGCACCTTTATTTAACCACCAATACGAGCCAATATGGAGCGCACATCCGCGAAAAATTGGTGGGCGTGGAAGTGGTGATTAGTAAAAAGTTTTAATGCACAAATGATTTTAGGCAGCCTGAAAACGAAATAATCGTTTTCAGGCTGCCTTTTTAAACATGAATCAAATAATTAAACTTTAGCAGCAGCAGCTACTTCCGCAGCGTAATCCACAACAGCTTTTTCAATCGCTTGTTGGGTGTAGATGTGGCGTTCTTTTTCCACCGTTTCCGCGTCCACTTGGTCTTCGCGTACGCATTGTGGTTTAGCAGCCACGATGTGCATACCGATTTTACGCGATACGTCTTCAGAGCCAATGTATTCAACCAACACACCTTCAGTCGCCAAAGCACCGTGAATGTAGGCAACCAATTCGCCAGAAGTTTCAATTACTTGGAAACGGCGTACAGACATGTTTTCGCCCAATTTAGCGATAACGGCTTTGCGCTCGTCTTCTACCAAAGCAGCCAATTCTTCGATGGTTGCAGGTTTTTTCTCAACAGCAGTTTTTGCCACAGAGTTAGCAAATGCCACGAAACCAGCGTCTTTTGCAACGAAGTCAGTTTCGCAGTTTACTTCTACCAACGCGCCTACTTTGCCTTCAATTGCAAATGCCAACACGCCTTCCGCAGCGGTACGACCAGCCAATTTGCCAGCTTTCGCGCCTGATTTAATACGCAAAATTTCTTCAGCTTTTTCAAAATTGCCGTCAGCTTCTACCAATGCTTTTTTGCATTCCATCATGCCCAAGCCAGTTGCTGCGCGCAAATCGGCAACCATTTTTGCAGTAATTTCTGCCATGTTGTTCTCCAAATTGTGAAATATTGAGTGAAACAAACTGCCTGAAAACAGCGAAAATCGCGTTCAGGCAGCCTGAAAAGTAACGCTGATTACTCAGCAGCTTGTTGAGCAGCCGCTACAGTTTCTGCAACTGCTTGGTTTTTGCCTTCCAATACCGCATCAGCGATACCACGGCAGTACAAGCGAATGGCTTTTGCAGAGTCATCGTTACCAGGGATAACGTGTTTCACCAAATCAGGGCTGTTGTTGGTATCCACAACGGCAATCACAGGAATACCCAATTTAGCCGCTTCAACCAAAGTACCGTGTTGGTAGCCAGTGTCAATCACGAAAATGGCGTCAGGCAAACCTTTCATGTCTTTGATACCGCCCAAAGAGCGTTCCAATTTTTCCACTTCGCGAGTCATGTCCAACAATTCTTTTTTGTTGTAACCGCTGGTTTCAGCATTTGCCAATACAGCCGCTTTTTCTTCCAAACGTTTGATGGATTGTTTCACGGTTTTGTAGTTGGTCAACATACCGCCCAACCAACGATGGTCAACGTAAGGCATGCCTGCGCGAGTTGCTTCTTCTTTAATGATGTCGCGTGCTTGACGTTTTGTACCTACAAACAACACAGTACCTTTGTTGGCAACCAAACGGCGCACCACTTCTTGCGCTTCGTTGAACAAAGGCAAGGTTTTTTCCAAGTTGATGATGTGGATTTTGTTACGCGCACCAAAAATGTATTGCGCCATTTTGGGGTTCCAGTAACGGGTTTGGTGGCCGAAGTGTACGCCGGCTTCCAGCATTTGGCGCATTGTAACTTGTGAAGACATTTGATTTTCCTAAAAAAAGGGTTAGTGATTTTGCTTGCAACATGGCTAGAATTTTCATAACAATGGCAGCCTTAAATTCAGGCTGCCTGAAAACACCCTTTGTGCTACGTTGCGTGCGTTGGTTAAAAAGCTTCCCCACAAATGTAGGGAAGCGCGGGATTATAAAGAG
>JBHARQ010000158.1:0-3436 GCA_041831015.1 Simonsiella sp.
AGTCGCGTAGGTCGGGCATTTATACCCGACCTACCATTCTATGAAGAACGCACCGTTCCGCGCCACTTCCCAAAAGCGTGGTGCGCGGCAAGACGCGCGTTCACCGTAAAAAATTCAGGCAGCCTGAAAATAGATGAAATGCTTACGCAGCTAATTCATTAAACACTTCAAAATAGGTCGGGAAGGTTTTGTGTGTGCATTTCGGGTCGTTGATTTGCACAGGCACACCCAACAGCGACACCAACGAAAAACACATCGCCATGCGGTGGTCATCGTAAGTATCAATTTCTGCATTTTCAATCAGTTGCGTAGGCGGTGTGATGTGAATGGCTTCGGCTTCTTCCACCAACGTTGCACCGACTTTACGCAATTCGGTTGCCATGGCGGCAATGCGGTCGGTTTCTTTCACGCGCCACGAGCCGATATTGCGAATGCTGCATGGCGCACCCGTCGCCAACGCCACCACCGCCAACGTCATCGCCGCATCGGGAATGTGGTTCGCGTCCAAATCAAATGGCAAGATTTTTTGTTCGGGCGCACGAGAAACTTCAATAAAATCATCGCCCCACACCACAGTCGCGCCAATTTTTTCCAATTCACGCGCAAACGCCACATCGCCTTGAATGGCGTGTTTGCCCAAACCCGTTACGCGCACCGCGTTGCCCGACAGCAAACCAGCCGCCAAGAAATAGCTCGCGCTGGACGCATCGCCTTCCACATTCACAATTTCAGGCGCATGGTATTTTACATTTTCAGGCAGCCTGAAAATTTGATAGCCGTCATTTTCTACGTTTACGCCAAATTGTTTCATTAAATTCAAGGTAATATCAATGTAAGGCTTGGAAATCAATTCGCCTTGCACATGAATTTCAAACGCTTTGCCCGTCAATGGCAATGCCATCAACAACGCGGTTAAAAATTGGCTAGACACATTGCCTTTAATGGGAATTTGGCGAACATTTTTATCTTCATAATCATGAATTTGCAAAGGTGGATAACCTTCATTACCCAAATATTCTACATTCGCACCAGCAATGCGTAATGCGTCCACCAAATCGCCAATCGGGCGTTCGTGCATACGCGGCACGCCGTGCAAATGGTAGTCGCCGCCCAAAATCGCCAACGCTGCCGTGAGCGGACGGAATGCCGTGCCAGCATTGCCCAAAAATAAATCGGCTTGGCGATTGGGGAATGTGCCGCCCTGCCCTGTTACGTTCAGGCTGCCTGAATCGGTACGCGCCAAAGGAATGCCCAATTTGTCCAATGCCTCCAACATGCGGTCGGTGTCGTCCGATTTCAACAGCGAACGGATTTCGCAAGTGTTGTCCGACAACGCCGCCAGCAACAAGGTGCGGTTGCTGATGCTTTTTGACCCAGGCAAAGCTACTGTATTATTCGGCTTTAATTGACGCGCATTTAATTTAATGAATTCAGTCATTTTAATCATTCCATAATCATTCAGGCAGCCTGAATCTCTCAAAAAGGCTGCCTGAAAATCAAATCATATTGTTAATTAATGGTTTTAATACCGCGCAATGCTGCTGCCAATACTTCCTGATTGCTGTCGGTATTGGTGGCGCAAATGCTGTAAATTTGTTCGCCTTGCACCCAAATTTTGCAACGCTCGTTCAAAGTAACATTGCCCTGCTCATCGGCTTGGCTGAAACCATATTCCATAGAATTGGCGGCAATATCGCCAAATTGCAAATTAGACAATGATTTATCTGCTTCCAATGCTGCTTTCACTTTGGCAAAATAATCACTTGGCGTTTTGGTTGAACCTGTGTTCACAACCATCAACACCGTTTCGGTTACGCCATCTTTTTGTAATAATTTCACTTTATCGGCAGGGACATCTTGCGGCATCAAATCGGCATCGCCCATTTTGTCGGTAAATTGTCCTGCGGTTTCAATGGTAACTTTGCCATCGCTGCTGGTTAGCGTTACTCTACCTTGTTCATTGGTAGGTGCGGCTGAAGATGCTGCTGTGCTTGCTGATGCAGCCGCGTTCTGATTGGCAGGCTGTCCTGAACACGCGCTCAACGCCACCGCGCTGGTCAAAATCAACGCTAAAAATTTAGAATTCATGATGCGTCCTTCTCTGTTAAAGAAAGCAATTATAAAACACTTTTAAAATTTCAGGCAGCCTGAACATACATATTTCAGGCTGCCTGAATCAGACAACTAAATGTGAACCATCAATTAAGGTTTACGCAATGACACCACAATCGCTGCGGCGCGGTTTTTCCAAGTAATCGGAATCACAAAGCTGCGGTCTTTACGTGGCAACAAGATTTCATCTGGCGCACCACGCAAGACAATCGGTACAGAAATTTCAAATTCTTCACCGAATTCACTACGCGCATTACCTGCAATCGTATTGGCAACTTCACCCACCAAGTCAATCATAAACGCTTCGCTGATGTCTTTTTCGCCCATCAGCACCAACAAACGTTCCAACAACTCTTTTGGTGCTGTGAAATACACGATACCCTTGCTTTTGCCAGAAATCGCAATCACACCTGTAAAGTCTTTTGCCGATGGCACACTATTTTCCACCAAATAAGGCGTACCAACAGACAGCTCATCAGGGTCCATCATTTGCTCAAAATATTTTTGAACGCCGTCCAAAAATACCTGTAATTTCTCTTCTTTCATAAATTAATCTTCCATCATTTCCACGAGGGCTTGCAACAAATCCTCATCGGTAAAAGGTTTACAAATAAAGCCACGCGCACCTAATTCCAATGCCTTGATACCCGTTGCTTTGTCTGATAATGCAGAGATTACTAAAATATTCGCATTGTCATCGAAATCGGTAATGGAAAAAATACATTCCAAACCATCCATTTTAGGCATGGTCAAATCCATGGTAACGATGTCAGGACGATATTGCTTATATAACTCCAATGCATCTGCGCCGTTCATAGCCGTTGCAACAACATCAAACTCAATTTCTTTTGAGCTACGGCTAATGCGGTTACGAATCACATTAGAATCGTCCACAATCATAATGGTTTTTTTAGCCATCTAACACATCTCCATGAATTATTTAGGGAATGTGAATGTAAATCGTGTAAACATACCTGCAGAAGTGGAAATATTAATTTTACCACCCAACGCATTCACACGGTCTTTAATCACATCCAAACCTACGCCACGACCTGCATCGCCCGTTGCTTGCTCTACAGTCGAGAAACCAGAGCTAAACATCAATGCCAACAATTCTTTCGTACCCAAGCCAGCCGCTTCTTCTTCAGTATAACGACCCAAAGCCACGCCTTTCGCGCGAATCGCTTCGTAATTGATACCATTGCCGTCATCTTCCAATTGCAACACATATTGTGAACCATTGTCTTGCAATTCCATACGAACATGACCTGCTTCCAATTTACGGCGAGCATGACGTTCAGCAGGTGTTTCAATACCGTGAACC
>JBHARQ010000159.1:0-9713 GCA_041831015.1 Simonsiella sp.
AATAACGTTTGCCTTCTCCGCGTCTTTTATCAGGAATGGCTGAAAAATAGGTTTCTAGTGGTTGCATAGCTGGTTCAGTTGGTTTCAAAATTAAGCTGTATTTTACATTAAAAAAAAGAACAAAGAACTTGGCAGGCCTGCGCTTTTGGGTGGGTGGTGCGGAACGCTGAGTTCTTCGTCGCGCAAAATGTAGCGTGGGCTACGCCCACGATTAGTCCACGTCATTTTCAGGCTGAAACCTTTGCAAAACTCGCATTCTTGAACGTAGGGGCGGATTTCATATCCGCCCTGATTCTGCAATGATTTGAAAATACTAAATTAAAATTTTGGTAGCAAAAGGGTGGATATGAAATCCGCCCCTACGAAAGGGTCTTGTAAAGGTTTCCGTTTACAAAAATTTCACAAAAAACAAAAACCACCAAGTTTCCAAAAAACTTGATGGTTTTCAAATAGAACCCCGCTAGTGCCGTCTAGGCTGAGTCCGCTTGAACCTTGTAAACAAGGCGGTCATCTCGGGTAACTTCGGGTGCGTTCCAGCAAAGGGAACACTCGCTCCTGCTACAACTCCCAACAACCTAAAGCAAACTTTATTGGTTCAAAGGAATGTATGCCCTCGCAAACACCGCAGGGAAATTTAACTGGTAAATCAAGATGCTAGCGCATTATCGCACATCTCAATCAATGACGCTATTTTACGCTCTATTTCCGATTCTGCCAAGACTTTATTTTCATTTACCAGCTTCAACAAATCATGCGTCAAATTCAAAGCCGCCATAATCACAATCTTATCCGTTTCCATATTGCGCCCAGCACTTTGAATTGCCATGATTTTTTGATTCAACAAATCCACAGCTTGCAGCAAAGTTTCACGTTCAGCCTCGGGCGTACCAATCGTAAATTGACGATTTAAAATGGAAACATTAATTTGCTCAATACTCATACCGCATCCTCCGCTAATTTAGCATCCAAATCCAAAGCCTCTTCTGCCTCCTGCTCATCAGCTGGCAAACGGCTGAGTAAAGTACGCAAATGCGTTGCATTTTGCAAAAGCATGCTGCGATATTCCTGATTTTGACTATTTAATTTAAACATTTGCGCCTGCAATGCCGTTTTCTCATTTTTAATTTGCTCATTGAGTTTACCGATTTCCTCGCCCAAACGTTGCGTGATTTCGGTCAATTCAGCTTGATGCGCCGCTTTTAATTGTTCAGCCTCATTTTGGAAACGCTGCTCTTCTTGCTCCAAATTCGTTTGCAGCACCTCATTTTTATTCAATGCAGCCTGAAGTTGGTCTTGCAATTCCTGCGCCAACTGCTCGCCTGCCGTTTCCGACACCTTCAATTTATCCATCAACATGATAATTTGCTGTGCGCGTTCTGCCGCTTGAGCGCGTGCCGCATCCAATTCAGCTTGCGCCGCCGCTTTGGCAGCCTCTAATTGCTCGCGCATCGCTTGAATTTGACGTTCTGCGGCTTCTTCACGCTCTTTTAATTTGGCATTTAACGTTTCAATTTGCGTTTCGGTGGCGGCTTCGGTCAATTTTAATTGCGTATGCAAATTTTCCAATTTTTCTTGCAAATCACGACCTTGACGCTCGGCAGCTTTTTCTGCCACATACAATTTGGCTTCAAATTCTTGCGATTGCTTTTCGCTGGCAAAGAATTTTTCTTGCCATTCTTGTTGTTGTTTCAAGGCATTGCTTTCTGCCAACGAAATTTTTTCCGTCAGCAAAGTCGCTTCCAACAAAGCGGCTTCTGCTTGTGCTGCCAGTTGCGTTTCTAATTGTTGAACACGCGTTTCGGCTTCCGTTTGCGCTGTTTTTAATTGCTCTTTAAATTGACGCGCTTGCACTTCTGACAAGGCTTCGGCTTGTGCCAATTTATCTTGCCATTCTTCCTGCTTTTGCTCGGTGGCTTTTTGAATTTCAACTACTTTATTTTTTAATTCAAGTAATTGAGATTCTGCTGCCGTTTTAGCTGTTTGCAATTTTTCTTGCCAATCGCGTTCTTTCATTTCGTTGGCAATGACAAAATCTTGTTGTGCTTGTTCTAATTCACGTTCTTTTTCATTGAGCGCGGTGCTGGCAGCCTGAAATTTATCCAATAATTCCTGACGTTTACCTGACCAAACGGTTTGGGCAGTGTCAAATTTTTCTTGCCATTCTTGCTCACGCGTTTGCAAATTACCTTGTAAAAAGGCAATTTGATCGCGCAAATTCACACGCTCTTTTTCCAGCAACTGAATTTGCTGTTCGTGCGTGGTCAATTTGCCTTCTAATTCGGCGATGAATTTTTGTGCTGCCGCGTCTCCAGGGCGTTTTTTACGTTCCACTTCAAGCTGTTGTTGTTTTTCTTCCAGCTCGTGATTGACGCTTTCCAGATGGCTACGCGATTGGGCAAGTTGTTGTTGCAACTTGCCTTGTTCAATTTTGCTTTGGCTGATGGTTTTAATCAGCGCTTGTAATTTGCTTTCCAGTTGGGCTAAAGTTTCAGTCATGGCTGTTCTCTGCGTTGAGTGGTTAATTTCAGGCAGCCTGAAACAATATTTTAAATATAGTTTCAAATTGCCTGAACTTGATAAATAGTAAAATTTATTCGCTGGTCGGCTCGCGCTGCATTAAGCGTTCTACAATGTCTTTTGCGCTCAATTCGTTGCGAACCAGTTGGTATAACATCGCGGTAATGGGCATTTCAATTTGATATTTGGCGGCGGCATTGTGAACTTCTTCAATGGTCGGCACACCTTCGGCAACGTGTCCAATTTCTTTTAATACTTGGTGCAAGGTTTTGCCTTCTGCCAAACCCAAGCCCACTTTGCGGTTACGCGATAATGCGCCCGTGCAAGTCAGAATCAAATCGCCCATACCCGCCAAACCCATCATGGTTTTTTGCTGTGCGCCCATCGCCACCGCTAATCGGGTAATTTCTGCCAAGCCACGCGTTACCAACGCTGCACGCGCATTCAAACCGTAGCCCAAACCATCAGACAAGCCTGTGGCAATCGCCATCACGTTTTTAACTGCGCCACCCACTGCCACGCCCAACACGTCTTCATTGGCATACAGGCGCATCACGTTGGTATTTAAATCGGCTGCAACTTGTTTAATCCATTCAAAATTTTGAGACGCTAAACACACAGCACACGGTAATTGTTGCGCCAATTCTTGTGCAAAGCTGGGCCCTGATAACACGCCAATTCGGGTATTTTCTGGCAACACTTCTTGTGCGACTTGGTATGTCAGCAAACCGCTATCTAATTCAAAGCCTTTACACGCGGTTAATACGGGTAAATGTCCGAAACCGCATTCTTTCACACGCATCAGACTTTCGCGCAAACCCACTACGGGTGTGACCACCAACAGTAATTCGGCATCGGTTACTGCTGTGGTTAAATCGCTGAATACGTTTAAATTGTCAGGCAGAGTGAAGTTTGGTAAATAGCGGTCGTTGGTGCGGGTTTGTTGCATGGTATCGGCATGAGCGGCGTTGTGCGACCACATATTGACGCGGTGCCCGTGCCATGCAAAATGCAATGCCAACGATGTTCCCCATGCACCTGTTCCTAATACGGTAATGTTCATTATTATTTCTCTTGTGTAAACAGTATTTTAAAATGAATCTATGCTTTCAGGCTGCCTGAATATTGTGGCGCATTCCGTTGCGTTTCCACGACCCAAAAAGAGTGGGTGTGGCGGCGATACGCCACGTTCATGACGCTCAACTGACGATTCGGTTTTCAGGCTGCCTGAAATTTGGACGAAATTTTAACACAATTTAAGACGTGTTGATATTTTGGGCATAAAGTTGGTTTTGCCCATAAAATGGGGTTATTCCAAGGCTAAAATCAAGCTGCTCTATGATGCCAATGCTTCTTTGGCGGCACGAATTCCTTGGTCAATCGCGTCTTGTAAATAGGGCATCCATGCCACATCGGTATTTGCCATGAAGATGTTACCGATTTTTTGTTGCATGTGGGCGGTGCTTTGTTCGGTAAATTCATCGCTATCCCATAGGGAGACTTGTTCGTAGCTGTAGCCGTGCGCCCATCGGTTAATCATGATGCCTGCCACCGCATCTTCTGCTTTTTCGCCTGCTAATTGGTAGATATCGTTGAGGAAATCCATCAATTCTTTTTCTAAATCGGCTTTTTGTTGCTGAATGAGTTGTAGTCGCCCTGCTCGGTATTTATCACGCGCGGTTGCGCCATCAAACGCGGTAGCAATGCGAATGCAATGTATCACAATCGGTTCATCAGGTGTTTTGGCGTGGCGGTAGTCGCCAATATTGACAGGGTCGTCTAATTGCACCAAACAATACGGTGAATTAGGCGCATACAATGCAGAAATACCTAGTTTTTGCCATGCGCGTGCGTTTTTTAATGCCACTTTGGCGTAAACCATGGGAATTTTGACATTGGTTTTCATCGCGGCTTTTTGTGATTCGGACATTTCAGGCATGATGTGTGGTGCCAGTGCCGCATGTCCTGCATAAATCACTTTTTTGGCTTGTGCCATACTTAATGTTTGTTCACCCGATTTCAGGCTGCCCACCCATACCGAATCGCCACGATTTTCCACACGCAAAGCGGTGGTATTTAAGCGGATTTTGACGGGATGTTCGGGTTTGTCTAATTGTTCATAATCAAATTGGGCAGTAACCACATCTTCCATCGTATTGCCTGTGGCAACGGCTGGAATTAATTTTCTGACCAATAAACGGGTTAATGAAGCATTGCCATCAGGGAAATGGTAAATATAGGGTTCTTTTTCTTCCAAATCGGGCTTGAATCCTAATTTTTGTATTGCAGGATAGGTATCGCTTGCGTCTTCGCTAAATGTGCTGTTCAATGCGTCTTGAATGGAAATGGCATTAATCGGGTGTCCCCAATAATCCATGCTCAAATTCGTCAAATATGCCAACGCTTTTTCAGGCAGCTTGACATCATTTTTCAGGAAATCGTAATAGCTGGTTTCTTCTATATATTTTTGTTTTGCTTTCCATTTTTTACCAGCAAGGTAATTTTTGGGCGCGGTAAAAATTTCAATCAATGCTGCTTTATCCGTATCGGGAATGGGAAATTGGTTAATGATTTCAGTGGTTTTGGCAATATCAGCAGCTTGATAGGCAACTTTTGGAATGTATTTAACAATTTTACGTTCTGCAAACGCAGGCTGCCTGAACAACACGCCATCTACCAAACCCCATTGTTTTTCATACAAATCCTGTTGAAAATACGTGCCTAATTTTTGCCAATCCACGCCCAACTCTTTCAACAAACCATGCGCGGTTTCGCTGAAAGAATGTTTGGGATTATCCAAAGATTCACTGCCGCCGTAAGTAATGAGTAATTGATTATTCACGGTAAATTCATTGCGTTTGGCATGTCCGCCAAAATCATCGTGATTGTCCACAATTAAAATTTTGGCTTGTGGTTGCTGCTTTTGAAATTCATACGCCGCCGTCAAACCACTCATGCCTGCCCCAATCACAATCAAATCAAATGATTCAGGCGCCGCATCAGAAAAGGTGTAATTCAAACCTTTCAATGCCGTGCTGTGTGGTGCCACTTCACTGCCGTCATGGTCGCCGCGCACGCCCAACCAAGCAGGCGGATAATATAATTGCACGGTTTCCGCGCTGGCAGCACGATATTTCATCGCTTGTTCTGCTTGCTGATAATTTTCCGTATTCGGGCGACACGCGGTGAGTGTCCCACTAGCAAGCGCAGCAGCAGAAATTAAAAATTGGCGGCGATTCAGTTTCATAATCATTCAAATGTGATACAGGAAAAATGGCGTAATTTTACCCGAATTTACCCATTCAGGCAGCCTGAAAGATTGATTTCATATCAACAGTGTCGCTATTTCGCTGATTGCGCCAACCATTGTTCTAATTTAGAAACTGTATCCATTTGATGATACAAATGAATTTGCCAATCACGCGCCCAACGCTGCCACGCCCTTTCATGATGTCGCAACGTCTGCCAATGCGCCAGATAAGCAGATTCAGAACATGATTCGCCGCCATTCAATGCTTGCGACAATGCCCAATGTGCGATTTGCCAATCTTCACGTTTATCACCAAACGCCTGATTCCAAAACGCATCTAATTTATCCAAATGCGCTAATTCCGCTTGTGGATAAATATGCCAAAAAAACGGTTTCGCCGCCCATTGAGCGCGAATAAAACTGTCTTCGCCACGCACAAACAGCCAATCATATTGCGCCAACATCGCATCAAAATCCACTTGCGGCACAAAATCACGTTTTCGCACAATCAGGCTGCCTGAAACCCATGCGGATTCAGATTCGGTTAATGCGTTTTCAGGCAGCCAGCCTGTTTCTTTCAACGCATCAATCACTTGAGAACCAGCCAAATCAATTTCCATCTGCCAACCCAAACTTTGCCACGCCGACAACATTTCCACCCACACCGCGCTGCGATAACCAAATATCAATACTTTTAAAACACGTTCCGCCGCATGTTCCCCCAATGGCATCGGCAACCCAACCGATGATTCACGCAACAAACCGCCACTTTCCGCCACAAATCCCATTTGCCAAAAATATTTCGCATAACCATCGGCTTGTAATGAGCGCATACCATGCGTTCGTATCGCCCAATCTTCCGCGCTCAAATATTCCCAGTTCAACCAAAGGGCTTGTTGCTGTTTCATCGGCATCAACACCGTTTCAGGCAGCCTGCAAGCAAACATTTCAATTACCACATTAGGCGGCAACACTCCGTCCAAATCCGCCCATTCACCTTCACGCCATGATTTCACCATAATATTGCGTTCATCAGCAAAATCAGGTGCTATTTCACGCAACGCCTGCCAATCATCTAAAAACAGATAAATTTGACCATCCAAACGCGTTCGCAATTCACGCGCCAGCCGCCACGACACCCCAATATCGCCAAAATTATCAATCACAGTACAAAATAACCACCAGATTTTATTCATATTTAGCTAAAAACAATCAAAAATTAAATTTCAATAAAAAATATTTATAGTCTATGCTAATACAAGCCATTTGAACAATAAATAAACTTTTTTCAACATTTCGCCTATAATGCGTCCTATCAAATTTTTTGAAGTTTAACACCACATTTTGGAGAACATAAAATGTCTGTACAAATTAAAACCGCAGCCGAATTAGAAGGTCAAAACGTACCATCAGTTGTATTCCACACTCGCAAAGACGATGCGTGGGTAGATGTTTCTACTGATGACTTGTTCAAAGGCAAAAAAGTTGCTGTATTCTCATTACCTGGTGCATTTACACCAACTTGCTCTTCTACCCACTTGCCACGTTACAACGAATTGGCAGCCGAATTCAAAAAACGCGGCGTGGACAGCATCGTATGCGTATCAGTAAACGACACTTTCGTCATGAACGCTTGGTTGGCTGACCAAGAAGCTGAAAACATCATCGCGGTACCAGATGGTAACGGCGAATTTACCAAAGGCATGGGCATGTTGGTAAGCAAAGAAGCGTTGGGCTTTGGCGACCGTTCTTGGCGTTATTCTATGATTGTAAACGATGGCAAAATTGAAAAAATGTTCATCGAGCCAGTAAAAGACGGCGACCCATTTGAAGTTTCTGATGCGGACACCATGTTGAAATACATTGACCCAACTTGGGTACCACACGAGTCTGTGTCTATCATCACCAAACCTGGTTGCCCATTCTGCGCGAAAGCCAAAGCTGCTTTGAAAGAAAAAGGCTACGCATTTGAAGAAATCGTATTGGGTCGTGATGCGTCTATCACTTCTGTTCGTGCGATTACAGGTAAAGCCACTGCACCACAAGTATTCATCGGTGGTCAATACATTGGCGGCAGCGAAGATTTGGAAAAATACTTGGCGAGCAAATAATCTGTTTTTTAACCATTAAAAATACTTTTGTATTTGGTTAATTTGCAGTAAAATAGGGACATTCCCCTGTGGGTGCGACAGTTTTCTCCTCCTTTTCTGGCGCACCCTTTGGAGCAACGACAGTTTTCTCCTCCTTTTCTGGCGTTGCTCCCCTGAATAGCCCGAGGGTTATTCAGGCAGCCTAAATTATTCAAACAATAGTTTGGCTGCCTGAATAACTCTTTTTTCAAGCTATTATAATAGATTTTAGCTAACAAATTTCAAAAATTGAAAGGTTTTAACTATGGAAAAATTACAAGCTGACGTAGTCGTAATTGGTGGCGGTACAGCAGGCATGGGCGCATTCCGCAATGCGCGTTTGCATACTGAAAATGTTTATTTGATTGAAGGCAATGCGTTTGGTACCACTTGTGCGCGTGTGGGTTGTATGCCGTCTAAATTATTGATTGCGGCTGCGGAAGCACGTTATCATGCTTTGCATACCGACCCATTTGGCGTGCATTTGGACAAACAATCCATTGAAGTGAATGGCAAAGAAGTGATGAATCGTGTGAAATCAGAACGCGACCGCTTTGTCGGTTTCGTGCTGGAAGACGTGCAAGCATGGGACGAAAACCGCCGCATTCTGGGCAAAGCCAAATTCATTGACGAACACACCATTCAAATTGACGACCACACGCAAATCACGGCTGACCGCTTTGTCATTGCCACAGGTTCACGCGCGATTGTGCCACCACAATGGCAAGCGTTGGGCGATAAATTAATCATCAACGACGACGTATTTTCATGGGACACGCTGCCTGAAAGCGTTGCCGTATTTGGGCCGGGTGTGATTGGTTTAGAACTGGGTCAAGCCTTAACCCGTTTGGGCGTGAAAGTAGAAATTTACGGCACAAGTGGCGCATTGGGCGGCATTTCCGACCCTGTCATTTTACAAGAAGCGATTGCCACTTTTGGCGAAGAATTGACATTACGCCTGCATACTCAAGCTGATGTATCATTAAATGCCGATGGTCAAGTGGAAGTGCGTTGGGAAAACCAAGGCGAAAGCGGTGTCTTTACAGCCGATTATCTGTTGGCAGCCGTAGGTCGCCGTCCTAATGTGGATAATTTGGGTTTAGAAAATTTAAATATTGAATTAGATGAACGCGGTGTGCCTGTTGCCAATCCGCATACCATGCAAACCAGCATTCCGCATATTTTCATTGCGGGCGATGCGTCTAATCAACTGCCTTTGCTGCATGAAGCAGCTGACCAAGGCAAAATTGCAGGCGACAATGCAGGACGTTACCCCAATATTGACAATGGTTTACGCCGCAGCTTGATTGGTGTGGTATTCAGTAATCCGCAAATTATGTCGGTGGGTGCGCGTTTTGCTACCTTGAAAGCGCAATATGGCGAATCATTTGAATCCGATGTTGCCATTGGTCAAGTATCATTTAAAAATCAAGGTCGTAGCCGCGTGATGTTGGTTAATAAAGGACATTTGCGCGTGTATGCAGACAAGCAAACAGGCAAATTCTTGGGTGCAGAAATGGTAGGCCCTGCTGCGGAACACATTGCCCATTTATTAGCTTGGGCGCACCAAATGCACATGACTGTGCCACAAATGTTGGACATGCCGTTCTACCACCCTGTGATTGAAGAAGGCTTGCGTACCGCATTGCGTGATGTGGCAACGAAATTGGCATCCTAATTATTAAAACCAAAAAAGCTGCCTAAAAATATTTTCAGGCAGCTTTTTTTAATTAATTTTGATAACGTGAACCGCGTCCATTGATTTTAACTTGCTGTTCTTCAATCCAATTTTCGCAAGCTGCCATCAATTCTGCTTC
>JBHARQ010000160.1:0-6769 GCA_041831015.1 Simonsiella sp.
GCCGTCATGCGTCAGCAAATGTAACACGTCCAACGGCTGCTGAATGCTGAAATCCCACAACCAGTTGTCGGTGTCATCTGTTTGGCTAATATAGCCCCATTCTGCCAAGACGGTTTTCATGCCTGCGTTGTGTCCAGCCAGCATGTCTCGTTCAGCATCGCCGATGTAGAGGCAGTTTTCAGGCGAGATGTTGATTTGTTGGCAGGCATAAAGCATGGGTTTGGTGCTGGGTTTGGCTTCGCCGCAGGTGTCGCCGCTCACAACCACATCGGGCGGTACGATGAGGTTTAATTTGGGAATGAGTCGGTCGGTAAATCGCGCTGGTTTGTTGGTAATAATGCCCCACGCGATGCCACGCGCCGCTAGTTCTGCAATCAAGGTATTGATTTCTGGAAATAACTCGGTGTCTTTGTCAAAGCATAAATCGTATTGTGCCAAATAGTCTTGACGCCATGTTTCAAAGTCGGCGTGTTCAGGCGTAATGCTTGCACCAAATTGTACCAACGCTCCCGAACCATGACTGGCATACGGGCGAATCTCTGCCAAGGTCTTTTCAGGCAGCCCCTTTGCTCGCAACAAGGCATTTAAAGCGCCACCTAAATCAATCGCTGTATCTGCCAGCGTCCCATCTAAATCAAATAAAACGGCTTGAATATTCATTTTAAAAAAATCCTATGTTAGAGGCTAATATGGTTTCAGGCTGCCTTTCAAGTACACGACATTTTTTAAAAGGCTACCTGAATATTGACCAGAACGCGGCGTCTTGCCGCCGCACCCACGCTGCGCTCGTAGTGATGGTAAGTGGTCAATTCAAAATAGACGTTGTAGGTCGGGCATTGAAAGGCTGCCTGAAAACCATGCCTCTGTTTATTAATAAATTCAACTCCATTGTAACTGCCCCAAAACAGATTGACAAATGATTGATTTTTCCTAACAAAAACTTTACAATCCCCTACTTCTGTAAACCACTTTTCCCAGCGAGAAGATAACCTTCCAACACGCGCATTTTTTTCGCGCATTTACTTAAGGAATTTATTCTATTATGAAAAAAACCTTGTTAAGCACCATTGTAGTTTTGACACTCGCCGCTTGTGGCGGTGCCAAGTCTGGCGACAATCAATCTGCTGCACCCGCAGCCAGTGGCGCAGCTACAACAGCCGCCGCAACGGATACTCTCAATATCTACAACTGGTCAAATTATGTAGATGAAAGCACCGTAGAAGATTTCAAAAAACAAAATAATTTGAAATTAACCTACGACTTGTACGAAAACAATGAAACTTTGGAAGCCAAAATGCTGACTGGTCAATCAGGCTATGATTTAGCCGTACCAGGTATCGCCTTTTTGCCACGCCAAATTAAAGCAGGTGCGTATCAAAAAATTAACAAGGATTTGATTCCTAATTATAAAAATATTGACCCAGCATTGATTAAATTGCTGAACGATGCTCATCCAGAAGCTGCGGATTATGCTGTCCCCTACTTCATGGGCGCAAACACATTAGCCATTACCGCCAAAGGTAAAGAAATTTTAGGCGGCAAGCTGCCTGAAAACGGCTGGGATTTGCTGTTCAAACCCGAATACACCAATAAATTGAAAAGCTGTGGTATCGCGTTGTGGGATACGCCAAGCGAAATGTTCCCTATCGTTTTGAAATACATCGGTAAAGACCCGAAAGGGACGAATCCTGCCGATATTGAAGCCGCAGCAGCCGTATTGCAAGGCATTCGCCCTGATGTGAAACGTTTTAGCCCATCGGTCATTGACGAATTGGCGCGTGGCGATGTGTGCTTGGCGGCGGGTAACGGTGGCGATTTGAACATGGCAAAAGCGCGTTCTGAAGAAGTGAAAAACAATGTTGGCATTGAAGTCTTGACACCAAAAGGCATGGGGATTTGGGTAGAATCTTGGGTGATTCCTAAAGATGCGAAAAATGTTGCCAACGCGCATAAATACATCAACTACACATTAGACCCTGAAATTGCTGCGAAAAATGGTAATGCCGTGACATTTGCGCCTGCCAGCTTGCCAGCGCGTGAAAAAATGGATAAAGCTTTGGTAGCAACACGCTCTATTTTCCCGAATGCGGATGATATGGCAGCAGGTTTTGTGATGCCGCAAATGGAAGATGCAGCGAAAAAGCAAACCACTCAATTATGGCAAAAATTAAAAGTGGGTAAATAATCATCTATTGATTCATTTTTAACTTACGAAACCAAAACAGGCTGCCTGAAAATCATCTTTCAGGCAGCCTGTTTTATGATAAAACCACTTCAAAAAGCCAAAAAAGTGCTACTAAAATCATTTTCCCATTGAGGAAAACCATTTTAGGTAGCACCTTTTAATTGAGAGCGTCAATGAATTATTTGGTTACATCAACAATACTGCGAGCAGCGCGACGTGCATCCAACAAAATCAAGCCCAATTTTGCGCTTTCTTTTGCGGTTAAACACAATACATTTGTGCCACCTGCTTGAATCAGCAATGTATAACCCATTTTACCTTTTACAATCACCTGCTCCAATTCCCCACAAGCCAATTCTTGCGCGGTACGGTTACCCAAAGCCAACAAAGCCGCAGACATCGCACCAATACGGTCAGCATCAATATTAGCTGGCAACAAATGTGCAACAGGCAAACCATCTGTAGAAATCACCGCAGAAGATGTAATATCCACAGAAGAACTATTTAAATCGCTTAATATAGACGTTAAAAGTTGTGCATGCATTTTATGTTTCCAATCAAATTGTTATTAAGCAGCCGCACCAAAACCAGCGGGGTCGTTGGTTTGATAAAGCAAGCGCACCAAAGCCACAAAAGCTTCTTTGTGAAGCTGCGGCGCACCACCCGTTACCAAAATAAATTTGGCATCATTAATATAAATAGGGAAGAAAGTTAATTCACTTTGACCTGTTGGGTCACACAAACCCCACGCATTCTGATAAATATTCAGATTGTTTTTAATCAACAAAGCATGGCGTTCTGATAAGCGAATTGCTTCATTTGCTAATACGGCAACTTCTTCGGCAGCTTCATGATTGAAACCTGCATTGGCGAAATAAAAGCCATCTTGGTCAATCAACAACGCTTTTTTGCTGTCCGACAAATGAGGTAACAATTTTGCCAAAGCCGTATCGCTAGCAGGTGGCAATTGTGCAGGTGTGTCTTCACCATACAAAAATTCCAAACGTTGCAAACGATACAACAAATTCAAAGCGGCTGATGTATCAGTGGTTTCTGCCCATTCTAATAATTTTTCGGTAGTCAAAATCTCACTACCTGAAGATTTCAGAATATTGGACAATAAAGTACGACTGGCACTTTCATTTTTATTTGCCACCGCATAAAACGCCCCTGCAGGCGTAATGCGGGGATATAAATTCGTTTGTAAAGACAGATTTGAATCCATGTTATTACACCTCTAAACCAGGGTCAATCTGGAACAGCATCGCTGTTACCAATTGTTTAACATCTTCTTCATTACGCGCATCTACTTCAAAAATAGGCGCAACCAAACCGTGTTGAGACAAATATTTCTGATACACATCAATACCTGGTACAGCGCGAATATCCATTTTAGTCACACCAATCACCACAGGCGCGGTTTTCAGTAAATCAGAAAATGAATCCAAGAAGAATTTTAAGTCTTTCAATGGATTTGCACGGGTATTGTCCAATAATAAAATCAAACCCATACTACCTTGACTCAAAATATCCCACATGAAATCAAAACGTTCTTGCCCAGGCGTACCGTATAAATGTACTTTTGTATTTTCGTCTAGCTGAATTAAGCCATAGTCCATCGCAACCGTTGTGTAACCCTTGCGGACAGCCGTCATATCCGATGCACTGGCATCGGTTTGAATAGGAGGGTCATCTGAAAGAGCGGCAATCGCGGTAGTTTTGCCTACACCAACTGGTCCTGTAAAAATAATTTTATTTTCTACCAACATGATTCTATGCCTTTTTGTTATTTGCTAAGTAATTTTCTCATCAAGCGACCGAGCAAGCCTTCTTTTTTCGGTGCTTCTGCTGCTTTAGAACCAGCACTAGCTCCAGAGCGGCTGCTGGATTCATGACTACTAGACTCAACCTTCATCGTGGTTTGCGATGAAGATGCTGTAGATGCTTCTGCCACTTGTTGAGTAATGGTCAAATAATCAGTTAGATAAGTTGCTGCGATATAATTTAAAATATCCGCCATATCCAAAGGCATCATTTTATACAACATGTTCAAACTAACCGATGTTTTGGTTAAAAACGCCGATAAACGCATGGATTCAGGCAGCGGTGCTAAACGTGTTAAGTTTGGCCAATATTTTAAACGGAATACCGTATTCGGATTCAATGGATGAACCAAACGACCATTTGCTGTCCATACTGCCACTTGCCACATACATGAAACCACTGTGGCATTGGCACGTTCTTGAATTTGACTGCCTTCAGAAATGATTTTAACCTTAATATTAGGCTGTTCTTGACGGCACAATTCTTTCAATAATTTTGAATCAGGCACCCAAACACGTTGCACGGCTGGGAAAACAGCCAATACTGGTTTGTCATTATAAACAATCACAGTATCTTTATTATGATTCAACAACTCACGGAATCTACCCAACAAACCCCCACGCGGGTCAAAACGCGGAATGGTAACTTCTGATGCGCGATTATTTGGCGTTCCAGAAGCATTTCCAGCATGGCTGCCTGAAACAGCCGAACTCGCACCTGATGCTGATAATGTTGCAGAAGCACGCGGTTGTGCTGATGCGCTAGGATGCGATACCCATACCCCATTACCTTGCAACAAATTGCGTAAACTCAAAAATAACGTATCAAATTTAATGGGTTTAGACAAATATGGCGCGGTCAAACTAGGCGTGTTTTTCGAAAAATACACAACAACGCTTTTTGGATAATCAGATTTAGCACGTTGCCATGCTGCTACACCAGTTACCCCATCAGCATCTACAATCACCATATCAGGACGTTCGCCTGCCTCATCTGGCCCAATGACCTGATAATTGGTTGTGCTGTGCATTTTAAATGCCATTTTAAACATGGCCTGTTGCTGTTCATCCATAGCAACCAACAGCAACTTCACTGTTTTCACTTGCGGAATGTTATTATTCATTGTCTTAGTTTCCAAATGAGCCATTATTAAAACGTTGCAGTAATTGGCTCATTGCCAACACCACTTCCTCTGGTAATGTTTGAATTTGCGAGCGCAATTCTTGCAACAATTTTTCCAAACGTTCCCATTCTTCAGCGCGTTCATACAAATCAAACAAAGCAACATACAACTGCGATTCTTGCGGATAAGATTTGATGGCACGTTCCAACAAATCCAAAGATTGGTCTAATTGACCATACATCAACAAAGATTCGGCTTCTTTCAAAGCGCGTTCTGCAGGTGTTTTTGCTTCCACATTAGAATCCACTACTTCGCTGACTAAATCGCGATGACGTGCTTTCTTCTGGCTTGCACCCAAATCCAAGTACCCATTTTGAATACCAATTTCACGCAATGCAGAAGCATCTGCTCCAGCCGTTTCCAAGCTATTGAACACAGGATGCTCACCCAGCGTATAACCTAAACCCAGCATTCGCTCTCTGACTTGACGTCCACTTTGTCCTAAATTGTGATACAAATGCCATAAATGTTCTGCAAAGTTGCTCACATTTTTAGCTTTGAAATCCAAAGTTAAAGCATCAATTAATAAGGCTGCTGGTTTGGCTGATGTACGAATGGCTTTATTCAAAAATTTGGTGGCTAATTCATAATTCAATGCGCCTTTCAACAATTTCACACTGTCTTCAGGATTCATGAATGATAGAACAGCACCTTTTTCATCTTGGCTGATTTTGCCTAATGTGGATTCACCCAATACCAAAGGTTTGCGTGGAATGACTTTGGCGGTTTGTGCGCCTTCTTTTTTCTTGCCCAATGTTTTCGGGCGGTCAGACGCTGATGCTGCTGTAGGTGCTTCTGTTTTTTCGCCAATTTCTTGTGCGGTTTTCTTGACACCCCAACCCAAACGATTTTCTGCTAATACACGCAAACCCAAATGATTGGCATCCAATGCCAAACCTTTTTTGATGTAATCCGCTAAAATTTCATTAGGGAATGCTGCTTGGTATTGTGTTAAGGTTTCAGCAACTTGATCAACTTTTTTCGCTTCTAACCACAGACCAACCAATTCAGCAATCAATTTTGGCGTTACTTTGTCTGGATAATTTTTCATATATACAGACAATGATTCAGCCGCTTTTTCGTGATAACCAAATTGTTTATAAATATTAAATTCGTTTAATGGGTCAACTTCTTGTACAGAGACTTTGGTATCATCTACTGTATTGTTGGCAGTTGGTGCGCTCCAACCCCATTCACTGCTTTCTTCTGATGATGTTTCATCATCGTTTTCTTCTTCATCATCATCGTCGTCATCATCGACTTCATCACGACGAGAAGCTTTACCTTTACCACTTTTTTTCTTTTTACTACCAGATGATTCGCCACTTTGGCTTTTTTTCCAAACCAGCGCACCAATCACACCCAGCACCGCAACAATCGCTACCAGCATCATTGGGTTATCGTCAAACATAGTCCCTCCAAGCCGCGAACCGCGCTAAAAAAATCAGCATATTATATCCCTTAAATATATGCGCAAGCTCTGTTTGCAAACAGTTATCTTAAGCACAAAATTCAAACGTCTCATATTCTAACATCTTTTTCTTCACTATGGAATTTTTCTTCATGATGGAAACGTA
>JBHARQ010000161.1:0-3104 GCA_041831015.1 Simonsiella sp.
ACTGAGAACGCTCATTCATTGAAAGACAATGGGTCTTTTATCTATAAAATGAGCGTGTTACAAATCCATTTGCTAACTACAAAGGAAACGTTATGAAATTAAAACAATTGATTGCATTTACATCATTGGCAATGTGTTCAAACGCGGTTTATGCCGAAGTGATTATGTACGGTCAAGTACGCGCTGCGGTAGAAGTGGAAAGCAAAAAAGTGGGCGATACCAAATTGTATAATGGTACACGCACACGCATATTGTCCCCAGGTTCGCGGATTGGCTTTAAAGGCAGCGAGCCGCTTTCAGGCAGCCTGAAAGCCGTTTGGCAAATTGAACAGCGTTTGAATCTTGCCAATGGTCAAGCCTCACAAAATTTCGGCACACGCGATTCCTATATTGGTTTGGAAGGCGATTTTGGTCGTATTCATTTTGGTTATGTGAATACGCCCATCAATGAATGGTCTGATGGCTATTTAGACCCCTATCAATACAGCAGCGATGTATTGGGCGCAGGTTATTGGACGCGCAACAGTTCAGGCAGCGATACCAAACGCCGTCGCGCTGCCGTGCGCTATTACACCCCACGCATGGGCGGATTTATGGCACAAGCCTACGTTTCCCCCAGCAACAATGCCAACAACAATGACGAAAGCGGTTTCAACAGCACCCAAAAAATTGACAAAGGCTTATACGGTGTTGGCTTTGACTATCGCCACAAGCCTACAGGCATATTTGCCAACTTGGTGGGCGCGTATGCTAAAAACGACACACGCAATGTCTTAAACAAAGACGCATTCCAAGCAATCGCCCAATTTGGTGTGGATAAAGACAAATACACCGCAGGCATTGCTTACCAATATGCGCAAAACGTTGATTCTGCTGGCGCATTTGATGCCAACGCTTTTGACACCTACACCGCCGCCACCAGCACCACCGCCGCCACAGGCGTACAAACACGCGCTGTAACCAAAGCTCAAGAAGTTTTGGCGATGGGTTCATACAAAATCACGCCCAATTTCCGTTTACGCGCCACCGTAGCGCATGGTTTTGATATTGAAGCGTTGCGTACTGACCACACCGCAGGCACCAGCGCGGTGCAAAAAGTGGGCGGTAACGGCAAATATTGGCAAGGCGTTATCGGCGCACAATATATCCTTTCCAAACGCACCGACCTATTCTCACAAATGGGCTATATTCAATCGGGCAAGGGCGATGAAAAAGTCCGCGTAGCAGGTGTGGGCATGGGCATTCGCCATCGTTTCTAATTGTTCAATCAAGCAACACGTTTATCTGGCAACGGATAAACGTGTTTTTTATGTTAGGGGCTAATGACATTTCGTTTTGTATGTTGATTTTGTTAGAAAAAACGACAAATTCAAGGCGTAAATGCGAATCAGGTTGAACACCTGATGAGTATTTGTAACGCGGAAGTTGGCGATTTTTGATACAAAAGCAACTGCAAAATGGAATGCCATTAGCCCCTATAAACATGGCGTATCGTCGCCATACCCACTCTTGAGCGCGTGGCGTATCAACCGTTTGCGCCTACACCATAAAATCAAGCGAAAACCATGTAAATCAGATATAATTATATGTTTTGAACATCTTTTTATCTTTGTGGATCATTCAAAAACGGAACAGGAAAATCAATATGCTAACCCTATACGCACTCACCCAATCTCGCGCTCAACGCATTGCATGGCTACTGGAATTATTGCAAGCAGATTATCAAGTGCAAATGATTGAACGCGATAAAGAAAGCAAACTTGCGCCTGCTCATTTGCGCGAAATTCACCCTTTGGGAAAATCGCCGATTATTCAAGATAATGATGTGATTATTGCCGAAAGTGGCGCGATTTGCGAATATTTGTTGGCAAAATTCGATACCGAACAACGCTTGCAAATCACGCTTGAACACGCTGATTTTTGGGCGTATCGCCAATGGGTGCATTATGCGGAAGGTTCGCTCATGCCATTATTGGTTATGTCATTAATTTTCAGAAAAATTGATGACAAACCCATGCCATTTTTCGCTAAACCGATTGCGCGAAAAATCACCGATGGCGTACGCAGAAGTTTTTTAAGTCCACAATTAGCATTGCATTTAGATTATATAGAACAATCACTTGCTGGAAAAACTTGGCTGGTTGGCGACAAAATCACGATTGCCGATGTGATGATGAGTTTCCCTTTGCAAGCGGTTGCCAAACGCGCCAATGTGGACGCATTACCCAATATTGCCGCTTACGTTCAACGCATTGAAAACAACGAATTTTATTTAAAAGCCGAAGAAAAAGTAGGGAAATTGGTTATTTTATAAATTCAGGCAGCCTGAAAAGTGAAAACCAAGCATGAAAATCTCAAAACAAAAAATGGCGTGTGCCATATTGATGGTTTCCTACATCATTTGGTTGATTTATGCACATGAAACCGATTTAATGCACCACAGAATATTAAGCAGCTTAACGAAACAATCGCAGCCGTCCCATTTAAACGAATTGGCGCAAAAACTGCCTGATACCTTTGTTATTCAAAGACAAAACGGGCAAATTCAATTTATTGAATACCGTAAACAAAGCCGTTGGTTATTTGATGATTGTTTTGAGCGTTATGACGTAGAACAAAAGAAATTCATTCATTATTGCAGATAATTTGGATTTTACGGCACGATGTTTCAGACAGACTGGAAAATATGAAAAACAAAAAGAAACAAAAAATTAGATAAGACCGTATTAACAAAATCATCGATTTAACCCAAAAATATGCTCGTGATTGGTCAGCACAATACGAAGCTTTGGCATTGAAAATCATTGAAGCATTTTACGATACCCAGTTGGGAGAAGGCATTGGTTTTTACGAAGCCGATGCACGCGATGATTATTCGCCAGATTGGCAAACTTGGCGCAACCAAGACGAGCGTGTTTTTGGGAAAATATGTTTGCCTTAAAATTTGAACCAACACGTCCGCAACGCTTTCACCCACTTTCCGCATTTACGTTTATGGACTGCTTGGGACGGCGTTTTGCTTTACCATGTTATTTGTTGTGGGAATTGCAAGGCGATGATTTTTCATTGAATTGGTATTTGAGCAATCCGTTTTACACGGAAAA
>JBHARQ010000162.1:0-8332 GCA_041831015.1 Simonsiella sp.
TAATAATGATGTAGATAAAATAGCAATTAAATATTTTTTAAACATTGTGTTTTCCAAAAAATAGCCATTATTTAATAATACCAATGTGTTTTTTATAAGTATGAATTCAGCAAGCGTAGGTACGATTAGGCGCAAGCCGTAATCGTACGAATGTATGTGAAATTTCAAAGAAACATTCGTACGGTTACGCTATCGCTAACCGTACCTACGAAGAACGCACCTATCCGCGCCACGCACCCAAAAGCGTGGTGCGCGGCAAGACGCGCGTTCACCTTTAACATTGCGGTCATTGATTTTTAGGCTGTTTGTAGTCGGCACGCAATCATGTAATTAACGGAAACATCGTCATTTAAATGGTATTGGCGCAATAGTGGGTTGTAGCCCATGCCGCAGGTGTCCACAACGTCTAATCCTGCGCTGCGACACATACGGGCTAGTTCGGCTGGTGTGATGAATTTGTCCCAGTCGTGTGTGCCTTTGGGGACTAAATTGAGGATGTATTCCGCGCCCATAATGGCATGAACGTAGGATTTGGCGTTGCGGTTGATGGTGGAGAAAAAGACGATGCCATCGGGTTTGACCAATTTGGCGCAAGCGCGAATCACGGACGCTGGGTTGGGGACGTGTTCCAGCATTTCCATGCAGGTAACAACGTCAAAGGTGTGAGGCATTTCTGCCGCCAAATCTTCTACGCTCACGCAGCGATAGGTGATATTGGCAACATCTTGTGCTTGTGCGTGGGCGGTGGCAGCAGCCAGTGAGCGTTCTGCCATGTCCACGCCTAATACGTCGGCTGCGCCTTGTCGTGCCATGCTTTCGGATAAAATGCCGCCGCCGCAGCCTACATCTACAACGGTTTTTCCAGCCAAATGTGCGTGGCGGTCAATATAGCCCAGTCGTAGGGGGTTGATGTCGTGGAGTGGTTTGAATTCGCCTGTGGTGTCCCACCATTTGTCGGCAAGTTTGCTGAATTTTTCAATTTCAGCGGCATCTACGTTGATTTGGGTCATGGGTGATTTCCTAGTTATGGGGTTGTGCCGTGTGTTTCAGGCTGCCTTTCAGTACACGACAAAATAAAAACTTCGTCATTCCCGCGAAGGCGGGAATCCAAGTCAAAACAATATAAATATTTGTTTAAAATAAGTTTATTAAATTTTAAAATGGATTCCCGCCTTCGCGGGAATGACGGCATAGTTGCTTTTCAGGCAGCATTAAAAATTTTTGTCGTGTACTGAAAGGCTGCCTGAAAATAGGTTTTGGCAAAAAAATAAAATTGTAGCATAACAAAAAAGCCTGAATTTGATATTCAGGCTTTTTAATTGATAAAACATCTAATTATAGTCGTTTAAAATTAAAATAAGACAAGGCGATAGCGACCGCTGTGTACGAATCGTACATAAACGACTATAAAATAATCAATTCATCAACGTTTATTGATTTGGTCAAACACACCGCCATCGGCAAAATAGGTTTTCATAATCTCGTCCCACGAACCAAACACATCATTGGCACGGAAGGTTTCTACTTTCGGGAAACGCTCACCGTGTTTGGCTAAAATATCGGGTTTGCTGGGGCGTAAATACAGGCTAGCAGCTAAATTTTGTGCTTCATCAGACCACAAATACGCCAAATAATCTTTTGCCAATACCGCCGTACCTTTTTTATCAGCAACGCTATTCACAACCGCCACAGGATTTTCTGCTGCAATGGAATATTTCGGATACACAATTTCAAATTGCCCTTGACCAAATTGGTTAGCGGCTAATTGTGCTTCGTTTTCAAAGGTAATCAGCGCATCGCCGATATTGCGTTGCATAAAGGTGGTTGTTGCGCCGCGTCCGCCTGCTTCCAACACGGCAACATTGGCAAATAATTTTTGGCTAAATGCTTTGGCGGCATCGTGATTATTCGCATTATTTTTCAACGCATTGCCATAAGCTGCTAAAAATGCGTAACGTCCATTGCCTGAAGTTTTGGGATTGGCAACCACAATTTGTACACCTGCTTTGGCTAAATCGTCCCAATCTTTGATGGCTTTGGGATTGCCTTTGCGTACCAAAAACACGGTGGTGCTGGTAAATGGCACGGCATGGTCAGGCAAGGCTTTTTGCCAATCATTTGATACCAAACCTTTTTTCTGTAACAGTTCAATATCAGATGTTTGATTCATGGTTACCACATCGGCTTGCAAACCGTTGGCAACCGACAAGGCTTGTTTGCTGGAACCGCCATGTGATTGTTGAATGTCAATTTTGGCGTTGGCATGTTGTGTTTGATAATGTTTGATAAATAAAGGGTTGTATTCTTTATAAAAATCGCGCATTACATCGTAAGAGACATTTAATAAAGTTTGTTGAGATGATGTGGTCGCCGCCGAAGCCGCGCTGCCTGAATTTGCCGTTTCATTTTTTTGGCAAGCCACCAATGCCAATGCCGTTAATAATACAACAGGTAATTGTTTCAACATGATATTTCCCTAATTTTTAAAATGAGGTAGATGGTAAGCGAAGATGAGTTTTTTTAAAAATAATTTGTGGTTTATTGAGAAATAAGAAATGGTTCTTTGGGGCTGATGATATTTCGTTTTGTACCTTGAATTGGTCGTTTTTGATACAAAAGCAAGTGCAAAATGAAATATCATTAGCCCCTAAATCACATACTCCACCAATTCAGGCAATTTAAACACGCTGGTTTGCTGGGGAACCAGCCACACCGATTGTCCAATTTCAATCGGATTGGCGCGATATTGACCCGATGGCATGATGACTTGAATGGGTTTCGTGCCATATTGCGCATTGACCCAATGTAAACGCAGTTGCACCGCCGCACCAGCCGTTTGCACATAATCCACGGTGGCGACACCAATCGCATTATCAGGTTTATCCGTATGTAATGCCAATTCATGCGGACGCACATAAGCCGTTACATTTTGGCGTTCATTCGGGCGGGGATTGAGCATTTCACGATACGCACCAATGTGTAATTGCCCCTGCTCAATTTTGGCAAATTCAAACGCATTCGTCTCGCCCAAAAACTCATTCACAAACACCGTTTTGGGCGCGTGATACAACTCATCGCCCGAACCAATTTGTTCAATCACACCGTGATTCATCAACACAATTTGGTCTGCCATTTCCAACGCTTCTTCTTGGTCGTGGGTAACCAGCAACGTGGTAATCCCCAATTCCTGCTGAATTTGACGCAACCAAGCGCGTAACTCCTTGCGGACTTTCGCGTCCAACGCGCCAAACGGCTCATCTAACAACAATAATTTTGGCTCGGTCGCCAACGCGCGCGCCAACGCAATTCGCTGACGTTGTCCGCCCGATAATTGCGCGGGAAACGCTTTTGCCAAATGTTCCAGCTGTACCAATTTCAATAATTCGCTAACTTTTTGCTTGATTTCGTCTTTGCTGGGGCGTTGTGAACGCGGTTTCACATCCAAACCAAACGCGATATTGTCCGCCACATTCATATGGCGAAACAGCGCGTAATGTTGAAACATAAACCCGACTTGGCGTTCACGCACAGGAACATGGGATACATCTTTGTCATCAAACAAAATTTGTCCTTCGCTTGCCGTTTCCAAGCCAGCGATAATGCGTAACAGCGTGGTTTTGCCACAACCGCTCGGGCCTAACAGCGCGGTTAAACTGCCCGTAGGCGCGGTTAAATTAATGTTTTTCAAAGCGTGGAATGCACCGAAGTATTTATTTAACTGATTGATTTGGATAGACATGATTTGCTTTCTAATTGTGTGAATTTTTGTGTAAATGTCGTTTCAGGCAGCCTGAACCTTACTGCCGTTCCGCTTGCGCCAATGCTTTTTTCTGTCGCCAATCCAAATAATTCTGCAACACCAACGTCAGCAACGCCAACACCGCCAACAAACTAGACAACGCAAACGCACCCACAAAATTATATTCGTTATACAAAATCTCCACTTGCAACGGCAACGTATTCGTTTGACCGCGAATATGCCCCGACACCATGCTCACCGCGCCAAATTCCCCCATCGCCCGAGCGTTCGTCAAAATAATGCCATACAACAACGCCCACTTAATATTCGGCAACGTCACACGCCAAAACATCTGCCACGCATTCGCGCCCAAAATCAACGCCGCCTGCTCTTCACTATCGCCTTGCGCCTGCATGAGCGGAATTAACTCACGCGCCACAAACGGAAACGTTACAAACAAAGTCGCCAAAATCATACTCGGCAACGCAAACACAATCTGAATGCCATGACTTTCAAACCAACCGCCAATCGTACTGTTCGCGCCAAACAACAACACAAACATCAAACCTGCCACCACAGGCGACACCGAAAACGGCAAATCCAACAAAGTCGTTAGCAACTGCTTACCGCGAAAATCAAAGCGCGTCAGCAACCACGCCAGCGCAATCCCCAGCACCGCGTTAATCGGCACGACCACCGCCGCAATCATCAGCGTCAATTTCAGCGCGTGCAACGCTTCGGGGTCAGTCAAAGCCGCGATGTATAATTGCCAACCCTTTTCCAGCGCGTAATAAAACACCGACGCCAACGGCACCAACAACATCAAACTTAAAAAAATCAACGCGCTTGCAATCAAGGTGTAGCGTAACCAGCGCGGTTCGGTGAGATGATTCATCATTTTCTTTCATTAACAATAAGATTAAGTTAAACTTTCAGGCAGCCTGAAACTTTAAAAAAGGATTATTCAACATGAACAGCCCATATTTTGAAAAGCACCATACCAAAATCATCATTCACGGATTACTTGCCATTTATTTTACTTATGCACTTTTGCAAGAAATGGCTCGTGGTTTTGAGCATATTCGCTGGTTTAGCTTTATCCTTTATTTGATGATGGCAATATCCAGCTTTTGCCTAGTGCTGACATATTGGCGCAATACACAAACTTGGCTATTTACATTGACAGAAACAGGTTTGACATACAGCCCACAAGCGATTTACCATGAAACTAACGACACATCATTGGATAATTTAGGCTCGATTGCGTGGCGCGATTTAGCAAGCTGCGAAATAGAACAATCCCTGTTTCTCAAAAAAACCTTTTTAGTCTGCACACTGCGTTCAGACCAAACCCAAAAACTCAAACTGCGTTTAAGTCCATTTACCAAACAACAACGCGAAACCATTATCCAAAACATACAAAAACACATTCAGGCAGCCTGAAAACAGTTACTGAATATTTGGCGGAACGCGGCGTCTTGCCGCCGCACCCACGCTTTTGAGTCGTGGCACCCAACACATTGCGCTTTTAGCACACAATTAAAATGGAACGGCGACGGCTCGTCGCCAAATAACTTGTTTATCAACAATAGCAAATGACGGCATATTTTAATTATGGCGACGAGCCGTCGCCGTTCCACGTTAATGAAAAATCAACGGTTCGCCCGTTTCCCCAAATGCCATTGCCACACATTCAGCGCAAACAAAATCACAAATGAAATCATCAGCATAAACAACGCCACCGCGCTCGCGCCTTGCGTGTCAAACAACTCAAATTTTCCTGCAATAATCAACGGCAAAATTTCCGATTGCATCGGAATATTGCCCGCAATAAAAATCACCGAACCATATTCCCCCGTCGCCCGCGCAAACGCCATGCCCGCGCCCGTAACCAAAGCAGGCATCATTTCAGGCAACAACACACGACGAAACACCGTCAGCCGACTTGCGCCCAAAGTTGCCGCCGCTTCTTCATATTCAGGCGATAACTCTTCCAACACAGGTTGCACCGCACGCACCACAAACGGCAAACTCACCACCACCAACGCCAACCAAATCCCCAAAGGCGTAAACGCAATCTTGAACGGAAACCATTGCCCAATCAAACCATTAGGCGCATACAAAGTCGCCAACGCCACGCCCATCACCGCCGTAGGCAAGGCAAACGGCAAATCCACCACCGCATTCATCAAACTTTTGCCAGCAAACTGATAACGCACCAACACCCACGCAATCAACGTACCAAACACCACATTCGTCAGTGCCGCCAAAAAAGACGTTTTCAGCGTCAGCCACACCGCAAACAAAGTACGCGGTTCGCTAATCGTCTGCCAAAATGCCGAAAAGCCCATGCCTTGCACGGTATAAATCAGCATGGCAAACGGCAACAACACCAGCAATGACAACGCAAAAACACTAATGCCAAAGCTCAATTTAAACGCAGGTAAGACCGTAGGCGATTTCAATAACATTCTTTTTATTCCGAAAAATGATGCAATAAGTAGCGAAACTCTACCGCATATTCAAGGCATCACTCAAAGAATACAAATTCATTTTCCATATTCAAAAAATATCTAAACACGGCTTTCAGGCAGCCTGAAAAATAACCATGCCGTCATTCCCGCGTAGGCGGGAATCCAACTTTGAATTAAACAAATTGATTTAAAAACAAGATACTGTATTGATTTAACTTGGATTCCCGCCTACGCGGGAATGGCGATGTTTTGATGATGGCTTTAAATAGAAATCGTGTTTTAAACCCGCTTTTGATGTATGACAAGATAATGATTTTACAATTTAATAAATTCAACAAAATCAAAAAACTAATTTTCAGGCAGCCTGAATAGACTTTTTCGCTATAAACAAAAGATACAGCCATTCTTTCAACAAACCACCCGAAAACAGTACGATTTGCCGCAACAAAATATTATTTATGGAACACACACATGAACACCTTTCCCCTATTTGCCAATTTAGAAAACCGCCCTGTACTCGTAGTTGGCGGTGGCGACGTGGCGCATCGCAAAATCACCATGCTACTCAAAGCCCGCGCCCAAGTGAATGTCGTGGCGCAACAACTCAACCCCAGCGTAACCGAATTACACCAAAACCAACAAATCAACTGGCTTGCCACCGAATTTGCGCCCGCACAATTAGACCACGTCTTCCTAGTCGTAGCCGCCACCAACAACCGCGAACTCAACCAACACATTTTCCAAGCAGCCGAAACGCGTCAACGCCTGTGTAATGTCGTGGACACGCCCGAATTGTGCAGCTACATCACCCCATCTGTGATTGACCGCAGTCCGCTCCAAATCGCCATCACCAGCAACGGACAAGCCCCCGTATTAGCACGATTATGGCGCGAAAAACTAGAAGCCCTATTGCCCCAACATCTCGGCTCCATCGCCACCCAAGCAGGACAATGGCGACAACGTGTCCGCGAACACATCAGCAACATGACTCAACGCCGTATTTTTTGGGAAAACCTATTTGCCAATCAACAATACCATTTACTTCACGAACAAAACCAAACCCAAGCCGCCGAACACATTTTGCACGACACATTAACCAACCAATCCACCCAAACAGGCTCGGTGGCATTGGTTGGAGCAGGTTCAGGCGATGCAGGATTGCTCACGCTCAAAGGTTTACAACACATACAAGCGGCTGATGTCGTGTTATACGATGCCTTGGTGTCGCCCGAAGTGCTGGACTTAATCCGCCGCGATGCCGAAAAAATCAATGTCGGCAAACGCGCCCGTAGCCACCAAGTCGCCCAAGACGAAACCAACGCCTTACTCGTCCAATACGCCCAACAAGGCAAACGAGTCGTGCGCTTAAAAGGCGGCGACCCATTCGTATTCGGACGCGGTGGCGAAGAATTAGAAATATTAAAAGCCCACAACATTCCCTTTGTAGTCATACCGGGCGTAACCGCCGCATTGGGCGCGACCGCCTACGCAGGCATACCGCTCACCCACCGCGAACACGCCCAAACCGCCATGTTCATCACAGGACATTGCCAACCCAACGGGCGCGACCTGCATTGGCAAACCTTGGCGCAAGGCAACCAAACCCTAGTGGTGTACATGGGCACGATTAAAGCCCCCGAATTAACCGAAAAACTCCTACAACACGGACGCGCCCCCGAAACCCCCGTTGCCGTGATTTCGCATGGCACATTGCCCACGCAACAAGTATTTTCAGGCAGCCTGAAAGATTTGCCCGAACTCGCCAGCCAAGCCCCCGCGCCCGCCCTAATCGTGATAGGCGAAACGGCAGCTCTGCACGACAAACTCAAATGGTTTAACCCAAATACCTAAATTTTAACGGGAACGCGCGTCTTGCCGCGCACCACGCTTTTAGGTGGTTGGCGCGGAACGGTGCGTTCTCCGTAGAGTAGGTTAGATTCTTGAATCCGACATTTTCATGTAAAATCAAAAAATTGTTGGATGGATGGTGAGTTGTATTTATATCAAGAAATAGATAGTCGAAGAGAGTTATTGTATTTTGTTTTTTGATTGGCAATTTTAGTAAGGTAAGGTGGTGCGTATGAAAAAAACCAAAACGATTGAGTTTATGTTGTCTAAA
>JBHARQ010000163.1:0-17132 GCA_041831015.1 Simonsiella sp.
ACAGGACTGCTTACTTTAATACAACGATATATTGGAGTGGAAGTATATATAGATTGGTATCCTGCTATGGATATACATGGACAATATCATTTAAATATTTGGTTAAACCAATCATCACAACCATTATTTCATTGTGCAAATAGAGATATTCAACAATTAATTTCTGTTTTAGAAGAAAAAATATTAAATATTAATTTACTTTTGCCATGAGAAAAATATGGTAATCCGACAAACCAACAAACCGTTATAATTCGCCCTGCGATTGACTCATTTATCCATCAGGAAAACATTATGTCCGACATTCTACAAAAAATTCTCGCCACCAAAGCGCAAGAAGTCGCTGCCGCCAAACAACTCATTCCCCTAGAAACCATCAAACAACAAGCCTTGGCAATGCCCAAACCACGCGGTTTTATCGCCGCGATTCAAGCCAAACACGCGGCTGGCGAACCTGCCATCATCGCGGAAATCAAAAAAGCCAGTCCTTCTAAAGGTTTAATTCGCGCCGATTTCAATCCAGCGCAACATGCTCAAGATTATCAAATTGCAGGTGCTGCCTGTTTGTCTGTTTTGACCGATGAAGTGTATTTTCAAGGCTCGCCTGATTATTTGAAACAAGCGCGTGATGCGGTGCAACTGCCTGTATTGCGTAAAGATTTTATGATTGATGAGTATCAAGTTTATCAAGCACGGGCATGGGGGGCTGATGCTATTTTGTTGATTGCGGCGGCGTTGGATGCGGATACGTTGCAACGTTTAGAAGGTGTGGCGCATGAATTGGGCATGGACGTTTTATTGGAATTACACGATGCAGCAGAATGTGAAAAATGCGCTTATTTGACCACGCCTTTACGCGGTGTTAATAATCGTAATTTGCGAACTTTTGAAGTGAATTTGCAGCAAACGATTGATTTGTTGCCGCAATTAACAGGTCAAATAGTGGTTACGGAAAGCGGCATTCGTCATTATGATGATGTGAAAATGATGCACGAACATGGCGTGAATACTTTTTTGATTGGCGAAACGTTTATGCGTGCTGAAAATATTGTTGATGAAGTGAAAAAATGTTTTCAGTTCAAATAATTATATTTGCTTGAATTTGATGGTGGTTCGTAAAACAGTTTGCCTAGTTTGCTGTTTTTCTTGATTTTTGGCGTAGGCACGGTTAGCATTACGCGAATTTTCATTTTCAGGCAGCCTGAAATGTGAAATAACTTTTATTTCCCCTGAAAAATCAATCAAAATTTTATTTATGAAACCATCTATTATGGCGTGTATCGCCCTTTTGACGCTGGCAGCGTGCCGCCCTGAACCTGTTGAAGAAGAACCTGTTTTGTTGGTTCAGCCGAATTTGGTGGCATCTGCTCCCGTAGCTGTTTCGGCGGTGGCGGCGGTGTCATCGCCGATTGTGGCGCAAATTTTGAGCGCATCGGAAGAAGCCGATGTGATTACCAGCAGCAAGCAAGCGATGGCAAATGTCAGCGCATCGGATGTTGCCGCCGCCGCAAGCAGCGTTGCTGCCAGCGAACCGCAAATGGTCTTTTTGCCAGAAGACGATTTGCCCGAAGTGAAATTACCCGACACCTGCGAACGTTATTACAAACGCGTGGACAGCTGTTTTGCCAAACAATCGGAAAACAGTGAAGAATTGCGTTTGATGAACCAAGAAGCGCGTGTGGATTTAGCCGCCGATAAGCCTACGGATTCTACTTGTGAAGCCTTGAATCGTTCGTTTGATGCGGTAGCGCGTAATTTGGGTTGTGAGTAATGATGTTGGTTGTCTTATCATTGCTGTATATTTAATATATTGATTTATTTTTAATTTTTCCAATAAGGAAACCATGATGATTGCCAAACAATTATTTGATGAATTAAGCAACAAATTAAGCGAAACCATCGCCAATAGCCCCGCCAAAGATTTGGAAAAAAATGCAAAAGCGTTATTGGGTGGCGCGTTTAGCAAAATGGATTTGGTAACACGCGAAGAATTTGACATTCAACAACAGGTGTTAATCAAAACACGCACTAAATTGAGCGAAGTTGAAGCGCGTTTGGCGGCTTTGGAAGCGATGGTGAATGCGCCCGAAGAAAGCACCGAAAGCGCACCCAAATCAAGAAAATCTAAAGAAAAATCTGAAGATAAAGCATAATGACTTTTGCGCTTGTAAACAGTCGTGCTTTGAGCGGCATGGACGCGCCATTGGTGGAAGTGGAAGTGCATTTATCCAATGGTTTGCCGCAAATTAATATTGTCGGGCTGCCTGAAACGGAAGTGAAGGAAAGCCGCGACCGCGTTCGTGCTGCCATTATTCAGAGTGGTTTTGAATTTCCCGCGCAGAAAATTACGGTGAATTTGGCTCCTGCTGATTTGCCGAAAGAGTCGGCGCGTTTTGATTTGCCGATTGCGATTGGAATTTTGGCGGCCAGTGGGCAGATTGTGGCAGCAAATTTGGAACAATATGAATTTGCTGGGGAATTGGCGTTATCGGGGGCGTTGCGTCCGATTCGTGGGGCGTTGGCGATGGCGTGGCAGGGGCAGCAAGCCAATCGGGCGTTTATGTTACCGAAAGATAACGCGCATCATGCGGCGGTGTTGGACAGCATTCGGGTGTATGGTGCCAGCAGTTTGAATGAAGTAGTGGGGCATTTAAATGGCACAGCGATGTTATCGGCGATTGATGGCACGCAAGTTTTCAGGCAGCCTGAAATGGGGACGCAACCTGATTTGCGTGAAGTGAAAGGTCAGCAAACGGCACGTTTTGCGCTGGAAATCGCGGCGGCTGGCGGACACAGTTTGTTGATGATGGGCCCCCCAGGGACGGGGAAATCAATGTTGGCGCAACGTTTGCCGTCTATTTTGCCGCCTTTGACCGATGATGAGTTGATTTCGGTGTGGGCATTGCGCTCGTTATTACCGCATCATTTGCAGGATTTTGATTTGAAACGTCCTTTTAGAAGTCCGCATCATTCTGCCAGCTCTGCGGCGTTGGTGGGCGGCGGTTCTGACCCGAAACCAGGGGAGATTTCGTTGGCGCATCATGGGGTGTTATTTTTGGATGAATTGCCTGAATTTGACCGTAAGGTGTTGGAAGTATTGCGTGAACCTTTGGAAAATGGGGAAATTCATATTTCCCGTGCCACGCGTCAGGCAACATTTCCTGCGAAATTTCAGTTGGTGGCGGCGATGAATCCATGTCCGTGTGGTTTTTTGGGGCATCCGAGCAAGCCGTGTCGTTGTAATGCGGAGAGTGTGCGCCGTTATCGGGATAAGATTTCGGGCCCATTGCTTGACCGTATTGATTTGACGATTGAAGTGCCTGCTTTGCCTGCGGCGGATTTGTTGTCGGCGCAGGAAAGTGAAAGTAGCGCAACGGTATTACAGCGTGTGATGGCAGCGCGTGAACAGCAATATCAGCGTCAAGGCAAAACCAACGCGCAATTATCGGTTACGGATTTGGACGAACTGGCAAAGATTCAACCTGAAGCCAAACAGGTTTTGGCGGAAATGTTGGAGAAGTTGTCGTTGTCGGCGCGTAGTTATCATCGGATTTTGCGGGTGGCGCGAACGATTGCGGATTTGGCTGGCGATGAGTGGGTGCAACGTCCGCATTTGTTACGCGCCGTTGGTTTTCGCCGCGCTTTGTAGGGGGTAATGAAAACTGCTGGGCTGCCACCGCCTAAAGCGTGGGTGCGGCGGCAAGACGCCGCGTTCTGCAATGTACCAATTTAGGCTTGAATGGCGATTAAATTTTGTTACAATACTTGAATCTCTTTTTTTCAGGCAGCCTGAAATTTGATTTGCGCCCTGTCGCCAAGCTGTTTTCTGAAGATTTAACTTTTTCATTTTAAAGGTAAACTAATGTCTCGCAAACATTCTCACGCATACGCCGCGTTTCAGCTTGGCAAGGGCTTGGTCGGCTTTTTGGCTGGCTTGGTTTTGGCTACGATGATTATTATCGCGGTTTTGTTGATGTTAAATAGCAACAGTAAACGTGGCTGGGTGAATAATCAGCCACCTCCTACAGATAAAACCACCGAAACTTTGCATCCCAACGGTACAACTTCTATTTCTGCTTCTGCTGCATGGACGGATGAAAATACGATTACGGATAAAGACCGTCAGCAAGCCTCAACGGTTGAACCGATTGCCAGCTCGCAAACAACGGGGACTGAACCTGTATCAACCAGTGCTACCACGCCTCCTGTGGAAACGTCTGCACCTGCTGCTGTTGAACCGATTGAGCAACCGCCTGTTGAAACCAATCCACCAACTGATGTGAAACAACCTATAGACGACCCGATTGCAAATGAACCAACTGGCGAAGCTGAAGTGGATACGCCTGCGGTAACGCCACCTGTACGTCCGCCTGTTACCACGCCGCCACGCGTGAATGATAAAACAGGTGTGCCTGATCGTGTGCGTCCAAATTATAATGAAACGGGCAAAAAACCATCGTCTTCATCTTCGGGTGGTCAAACCACAACCAAACCGCGTCCAAGTACGGGGAATACGGGTACGTTGAAGCAAGATGATTTGAATATTGCTGGTGTGGATACACCACGCAAACCGCCTGTGAAAACCACGCCACCAACTCAACCTACGGTGAAACCAACCGAACCGAAAACCCCAACGAAACCAGTTGAGACCAAAACAACTGAACCGAAGACTGAACCGAAGACTGAACCGAAGACTGAACCGAAAAAAGTGGATACGGTGAAACCAAAACCACCTGTGGTCAAAGAAACGCCCAAAACCACCACACCAACCAAACCTGTTGATGTGAAACCAACGCCACAGCAAATTTTGGACAGCGGCAATATTGAAAAAGCGCGTGAATTGGCGCGTAAACAAGCAGCCAATAAACCTGCTGCAACAGCAGCTGCTGCGCCAGCAAAACGTAGCAGTGGTGCGGTGGTGATTCAAGCGGGTTCTTATGGTTCACGCAATGCGGCAGAAAGCCAACGCGCTCGTTTGGCATTGTTGGGCGTTCAGGCGCGTATTGTGGAAGCGAATGTGAATGGTAAATCCATCTATCGCGTTCAAACCAACCGTTTGGAAGGTTCGCAAGTGAATAATACGCGTAGTGTATTACAACGTAATGGCGTTTCTACTTTAGAACGCAGCGCGGATTAATTTTTGATATAATGAGCGGCGTGTTGAGTCAAACTCAACACGCTTTTATTTTATTAATAACATGATTTTCAGGCTACCTGAAACATGATGCACTCAATCCAAAGGAAATATCATGAAATTCAATCAATTAATCATCGCAGCAGCATTAGGTTTGGGTTTGAGCAGCCCTGCATTGGCATTAACAGAAGGCAAAGATTACGAAACCTTGCCCAAAGCCATGCCACAAGTTCAAGCCGATAAAATTGAAGTTTTGGAATTTTTTGGCTATTTTTGTATTCATTGTAAAAATTTAGACCCGATTATTTTGAAATACAGTAAACAATTACCTGCTGATGTGTATTTCCATACCGACCATGTGGTATGGGATCGTGATGGGCATTTTGGTTTTGCACGTTTGGCGGCGGCGGTGAATCAATCAGGTTTGAAACAACAAGCCAATCCTGCTATTTTCAACGCCGTATTTGAACAGCAAATTGATTTGAATGACACTGCTGTTACCGCACAATGGTTATCATCACAAACGGCATTTGATGGCAAAAAAGTGTTGGCAGCGTACAATTCATTCAGCAATCAAACTCAAGCCACACAAATGGAAAGCCGTACACAAGAATTTAACATCACCACCACACCAACTGTGATTGTGGGTGGTAAATATAAGGTATTGTTCCCAAATGGTTTTGCTGCTGGCATGACCACGATTGATGAACTGATTGAAAAAGTACGCCAAGAACGTGGTTTGAAAACACCTGCTCCCAAAGCAGCTGTCAAAACCCCTAAAAGCAAAGGCGCATCGTTTGCCGTGAAAGCAGCACAATAATCACTTTTATGTTTCAGGCTGCCGTGTGGTTTCAGGCAGCCTGAAAATCATGTTAGGAAATAAATGGATACCATGTTGATGTTAAAAGCCCTGATTTTGGGCTTTATTGAAGGTTTGACTGAATTTTTGCCGATTTCCAGTACGGGGCATTTGATTGTATTTGGCAGCTTGCTGGATTTTCATAGCAAAGGGAAAGTGTTTGAAATTGCCATTCAATTAGGTGCGGTGTTGGCGGTGGTATTTGAATACCGTTCACGTTTTACCAATGTGATTTTGAATTTTGGGCGCGACCGTTTGGTCAATCGTTTTGTGGTGAATTTGGCGATTGCCTTTATTCCTGCGGCGGTGATGGGATTATTATTCAGCAAAGTGATTAAAAATTATTTGTTTAATCCGATTAGCGTGGCGATTGCGTTGGTGGTTGGTGGTTTTATTATCTTATGGGTAGAAAAACGCGCCGCGACCCAACCTGCCAAAGTATTAACCGTAGAAGACATGCGCCCACGCGATGCTTTGGTGGTGGGATTGGCGCAAATTTTGGCGTTGATTCCGGGGACATCGCGTTCAGGCAGCACGATTATGGGTGGTATGTTGTGGGGATTGGAACGCAAAGTAGCGACTGAATTTTCATTCTTCCTTGCCGTACCGATGATGATTGCCGCAACTTTTTATGACATCATCAAACACCGTGATTTGTTCACATTACAAGATGCAGGATTGATTGCGATTGGTTTTGTGGCGGCGTTTGTGGCAGGTTTGGTGGCGGTGAAAGCGTTGTTGCGTTTTGTATCGCGTAAAAATTATGTGCCATTTGCTTATTATCGCATTGTATTTGGTGCGATTATTTTGCTGACATGGATGTTTGGCTGGGTACAGTGGACAAGCTAAATCGCGCCCAAATATCATTGCTCAAAATCCACATTTAAAAATAATCAGGCAGCCTGAAAATCACTTCAGGCTGCCTGTTATCATTTTTGAAATATTAATTACGCATCTGCGCCATCATTCAACGCATTGATACTATAACCACCGTCCACATAAGTAATCTCACCCGTAATCCCTGATGCCAAATCAGACAACAAGAACGCCGTCGCATTACCCACTTCTTCAGTCGTTACATTACGGCGCAACGGATTATGATGTGCCACATGATTCAACAACTTATTAAAATCCGCAATCCCAGCCGCCGCCAAAGTCTTAATCGGGCCCGCCGAAATACCATTACAACGAATCCCCTCCGCGCCCAAACAAGACGCCGTGAAACGCACACCCGCCTCCAAACTCGCTTTTGCCATGCCCATCACATTATAATTCGGAATCGCACGCACCGCGCCCAAATACGACAACGCCACGATAGAACCATTACGCCCCTGCATCATCGGACGCGCCGCCTTTGCCAAAGCAGGCAAACTATACGCCGACACCTCATGCGCCACACGGAACGCCTCACGCGAAATACTGTCCAAGAAATCGCCGCTCAACGCCTCTTTCGGCGCAAACGCAATCGCATGAACCAAACCGTCCAAACCATCCCAATGCTTGCCCAAATTCACAAACACCGCGTCAATGTCCTCATCACTTTGCACATCACAAAAAAACACCAATTCCGAGCCAAACTCCGCCGCCAACTTACGCACACGCTCTTCCAACTTACCCACCGCATAAGTAAACGCCAACTCCGCGCCCTGTTCATGACACGCTTTCGCAATGCCGTATGCAATCGAACGTTCAGAAATCATACCCGTAATCAGAATTTTCTTACCTGCTAAAAAAGCCATTTGCATTCCTTATCATTAAAAATTTTATACGAAAAAACGGCATATTATAGCCGCTTTTTACCGTTCAGGCTGCCTGAAAACACACACATATTACTTTAAGTCAAAAACGTGGCGTCTTGCCGCCACACCCACGCTTAAAAGTGGCAGCCGAACCGAAAGCGATGCCCCCAAAAAATCCCATCACGAACGCTTCAGCCAGCCCCGAATATCCATCGCAAACTGCGGCGAACACCGAAACAAATACCACAAAATCCCCACATTACCCAACGCCACCAACAAATACAACAACAACACACTATCAAAAATCATCAACAAAATCATACTAATAATTGCCGAAGACACCATAAACACCGCATTCACAATATTATTTGCTGCAATCGCATGAGCGCGAAACTCATCATGACTTGCCGTTTGCAGCCAAGTATAAAGCGGCACAGAGAAAAAGCCCCCAAACAAACCAATCAACCACATCAACACCACAATCGGATACGCAAAACCCTGCCCCAAAAACGCCCAAATCCCCAACAATTCCGTATGCTCAAAATGCCGCCCCGACGCACACCACACCAACAGGCTGCCTGAAACCAACAAACCCACCGCCCCAATCGCCACCAAACCCAAACGCAATTCCCCACCACTCAACCGCGCACACAACACCGACCCCAACGCAATCCCAATCGAAAACAACGCCAACATCAAATTAAACACATTCTGATTGCCGCCCAAATGAATCTGCACAAACGTTGGCAACTGCGTCGTATAAACCGAACCCACAAACCAAAACCACGAAATCCCAATAATCGCCGTGAATAATTCCTTCTGACGAAACACCTCACGCAACAACGTCTTACTAGAACGCATAAAATTTGGGTCAATTTTCACTTGCGGCTCTTTCGCAGCCACATTAGGCATTCCCAAACTGCTGACCAATCCCATCATCGCCACCAACAACACCGCCGAAATCAACACCCAAACCGAATAACCAGCCAACACCGTCCCAATCATCTGCCCCAACAAAATCGCAATAAACGTCCCCGATTCCACCAAACCATTGCCCATCATCAACTCTTTTTCCTGCAAATATTCAGGCAAAATCGCATACTTAACAGGGCCAAACAAAGTAGAATGCACCCCCATCATAAACAAACAAAACAATAACAACACCGCAGATTGATAATAAAAACCAACACCTGCCACCAACATAATGGCAACTTCCATGATTTTCACACCTTGCGCGATTTTTGCCTTATTAAAACGACTCGCAAGCTGCCCCGCCAACGCCGAAAACAAAAAATACGGCAACACAAACAACAACGCCCCCAAATTCAACATCTGACTGGAAGGCAACCAATCATTTTTGCCCAAACCATAAAAACTAATCAGAACAAACAAAGTGGTTTTAAATAAATTATCATTAAACGCGCCCAAAAATTGAGTGCCAAACAAAGGCGCAAATCGGCGCGTGGTTGCAAAATGAGGAAGTAAGTTCATATTCAATTCTTTTTATTTAAATGATTGGATTCAGATGTTTGGTCAAGCATTTGCGAAGTGTCGTCATCGTCCATCAAAATGCGATGAGCGGGGCCTTCCAAATCATCAAATTGCCCATGCTTACCCGACCACCAAAAAAAATAACCAATAATAAACGCCAAAATAATACTGATGGGAATCAGAATATACAAACTTTCCATAATTAAATCATGCCTGTTAAATCGTTGAGCGTGAAATGCTGTCCTGCCAGTTTCAAATGTTGCTGGCGAATGCTGCCAATGAGTTCACCTGTTTCATCAAAAAGTTGCACATGGTCTTGATGGATTGCCCAGCGTAATTCCGTATTGTCCGCCCAAGGTGTTAAAGGGGAAATTTGGTCTGGGTCGGCTAATTTGATGGCAAATTGCCCATGGGGCGCATCGTGTTCACCGCCGTCATCGGGCAGCATCACCAGAAAGCCGATGTGTTGATTGTCTTCAGCCGTATTAATTGTAAAATAGTGCATATCACGCGCAGAAAAAGAGATGAAAGCGATGATGGTAACGCTTTACAGCGCATTTTTGGAAAAAATAACATTTTTTGACACAATTTGTGGTGTGTAGAGATGTGGGAGATATAAATGACGTTAAAATATCAGCCAACTGTGCAGCCTGAAAACAATGAGTGCTTATTTTTTGGCGGAACGCGCGTCTTGCCGCGCACCACGCTTTTAGGTTGGTGGCGCGGAACGGTGGGTTCTTCGTAGGATAAATTTTTATTTCGCTGGACGCGTAGTCCTTTCAGGCTGCCTGAAAGTTCGCGTAGGTCAGATACTTGTATCCGACATCATCCTTTGATTTTACGAAAATGTCGGATTCAAGTATCCGCCCCACCGTTCTATGAAGAACGCGCCGTTCCGCGCCACAACCCTAAAGCGTGGGTGCGGCGGCAAGACGCCGCGTTCCTATTGATTTACAAACCCATTTCGCTTAAACGGGTGAGGTTGATTTGAGCTTGTTCGTGTTGTTGTTGAGCGGCTTGTTCCCACCAGTAGCGGGCGTTGGCAAATTGTTGCGCGTTGGCATAAAGCACGCCGAGATTGAATTGTGCGCCAACGTGTCCTTGCATGGCGGCTTCTTCGTACCAATCGGCGGCGGTGTCGTTGTCTTGCGGAATGATTTCACCAATCATGTATTGTGAGGCAAGGTCGTATTGCGCGTCTGCCAAACCCGCTTGGGCGGCGCGTTCCCACCAGTCTAATGCGGCAACAGCATCGTTTTCCAGTAAAAAATAGCCGTAGTGATGTTGCGCGGTGGGCAAGCCGAGTTTGGCGGCTTTTTCGCACCATGTTTTGGCTAATTCCTGATTTTCTTCAACACCATAGCCGCTTTCGTACAGCATGGCGATGTTGTGACAGGCTTGAGGATGGTCTTGTTCTGCCAGCGTCAGCCATTCTTTGAACGCGGTTTCATAATCGCCTTGCTCAAAGGCAACCAAACCCAAATCTTGATTTTGTTGTTCAGACACGATGAATTTCCTAAAATAATGTGATTATTTATTGTAACAAACTTTCAGGCAGCCTGAACAGTATTGCCATCACACCCCGTTTATCTTGTGCGATTTTCACATTGTGTGATGCGTAATAATCTTTCATTTTTATATCAAAGATGCGCGTTTTCCGCATAGCGTGTTGATGATGTGCGGAACGTGGCGTTGCGCCGCCACACCCACGCTTTTTGGGGAGTGGAAACCCAACGGCTCGCGCTCCATCACCCTAAAGTCATCAGGCAGCCTGAAACTTTCATTTTGCAGCGTAAAATAATCTAAAAAAAGTTGCGTTCAATCATATTTACGCGGCACAAATCGCGTTATAATCCTACAAATTTTTCCAACTCACTCCCCTTAAATAGGATACCTCAATCATGACGATTCAACGTGATTTAACCCATATCCGCCACAACACCAAAATCGTGGCAACACTTGGCCCTGGTAGCAACAATGTGGATTTGTTGCGCGATATGATTACCATCGGCGGTTTGCATGTGGTGCGTTTCAACTTCAGCCATGGCACACCTGAATTCCACGAAGGCAACGCGCAAATCGTACGCGAAGCCGCTCGCCAAGCAGGTCGCGAAGTGGCGATTATGGCAGACTTGCAAGGCCCCAAAATCCGCGTATCTAAATTGGTAGATGGCGGTGTGGACATTGAAGCTGGCTCAAAAGTATTGTTTGATGCCGCTTTGGAAGGCGAAGGCAACCGCGACCGCATCGGTTTGGACTACCGCGAATTGCCACAAGACGTCAAACCCGGTGATATTCTCTTGCTGGACGATGGCTTGCTGACCGTAACCGTAGAAAAAGTAGAAGGCAGCGAAATTCACACCATCGCCAACAACACCCACAAATTAAAATCCAACAAAGGCATTAACAAACAAGGCGGTGGCTTGTCTGCAGGCGCATTTACCGAAAAAGATTTCCGCGATTTGAAAACAGCCGTGAAAATTGGTTGCGACTACTTGGCGGTGAGCTTTGTCAAAACAGGCGCGGAAATGGAACAAGCACGCGCAATGGTGGCAGAAGAATGCGCGGCTTTGGGCGTGAATGTCAAACCAGGGTTGGTTGCCAAAATTGAGCGCGTAGAAGCGATTGAAAATTTAGATGAAATCATTTTAGCATCAGACGGCATCATGGTAGCGCGTGGCGATTTGGCTGTAGAAGTGGGCAACGCTGCCGTACCTGCGCTGCAAAAACGCATGATTAAACGCGCTCGCGAATTGCGCCGTTTCAGCATCACCGCTACCCAAATGATGGAAAGCATGATTACCAACCCAGTACCAACTCGCGCCGAAGTGAGCGACGTTGCCAATGCCGTATTGGACGGTACCGATGCCGTGATGTGTTCTGCTGAAACCGCCGTTGGTGCGTATCCATTTGAAACCGTACGTCAAATGGCAATCATCTGCGCCCAAGCAGAAAAAGCACAAGACACATTGGTGGGCGTAGTAGATGACGATGATGTGAACAATCAAGGCGAAACCAGCTCTGTGATTGCCAGCGGTGCGGTACACATTGCGCGTCAAGTGAAAGCCAAAGCGATTGTGTCTTTGACTGAAAGCGGTTCTTCAGCGTTCCAAGTGAGCCGTTATGGCATTTTGATTCCGATTTATGCTTTGACACCAAGCGAAAAAGCGCAACGCCGTATGGCAATGTATCGCGGTGTGCGTCCGTTGAATTTGGCGACCAGCGCCGACCACGACAAAGCGATTGACGAAGTAGAAGCATTGCTGAAAAACCGTGGCGTTTTGCAAGCTGGCGACAAATACATCATCACCAGCGGTTCGCGTATGCGTGAAAGCGGCGCAACCAATACCGTGCAAATTATGGAAGTTAAATAATTAATTTGAAATTAAATTTAAATTTAAATTAATTTAAAAAATCAGGCAGCCTGAATGTTTTTTATTTTCAGGTTGCCTGTTTTTTTGCAGAACGCGGCGTCTTGCCGCCGCACCCACGCTTTTGGGTCAGTGGCGCGGAACGGCGCGTTTTTCATAGAACGGTCGGTCGGATTTTTGAATCCGACATTTTTATGAAAATCAACAGATTGTGTCGGATATAAGCACCTAACCTACACGTTATTTGAATTTCATGTTATTTGGCTTACTTTTTTAAAAAGTGTTTCGCTGGACGCGTAGTCCTCGCCGCGCGGCGATAGAGCGCAAAACGGTCAAAGCACCACCTACCATCACTACGAAGACAAGCGTGGGTGCGGCGGCAAGACGCCGCGTTTCGCGTTTCTGATGAAAATGTTGTGGAAAAAAGCTGCCTGAAAATGGGCAACGTTGTACAATGAAATTTTTTGGCAAGGAGAATGATGATGTATCAGCATGTACCGCATTATGCAGGCGACCCGATTTTGAGCTTGGTGGAGACGTTTCACAATGACCCACGTCCGAATAAAATCAGTTTGGCGATTGGGATTTATTTTGATAATGATGGCAAAATGCCGATGCCAAACAGTGTGTTGCAAGCTGAACAGAAAATCGGCTTTGGTGTGAAAAGTTATTTGCCTATGGAGGGACACGCTGGGTTTCGCGCGGAAGTTGCAAAATTGATTTTGGGCGACCATGCGGCGTTGGGTGAGCAGCGTGTGGCAGTGGTGCAGACGTTGGGCGGTTCGGGGGCATTGAAGTTGGGGGCGGATTTTATTCATCGCTTTTTTCCGCAGGCGAAAGTGTATGTGAGCGACCCGACTTGGGATAATCATCGGGGTATTTTTGAGGGTGCAGGCTTTGAGGTGGGAACGTATCCTTATTATGATGAATCAACGATTGGTGTGAAATTCACGCAAATGTGTGATTTTTTCAACACGCTGCCTGAACATACGGTGGTGTTGCTCCATCCTTGTTGCCACAATCCAACGGGGGTGGATTTGTCGGCTGAACAATGGGATGCGGTTTTGGAGATTGTGGCGAAACGGAAATTGATTCCGTTTATGGATATGGCTTATCAGGGTTTTGGCGAGACGTTTGAGAGCGATGCGTATGCGATTCGTAAGGCGTGTGATTTGAATTTGCCGTTGTTTGCGAGTTGTTCGTTTTCTAAAAATATGTCGCAATATGGGCAGCGTGTGGGGGCGTTGTTGGTATTGACGCCGAGTGAGGCGGAGGCAGCGTTGGTGTTGGGGCAGATGAAATTTAATGTTCGCCGTATTTATTCTAGCCCACCCGTGCAAGGTGGTTTGACGGCGTATCATGTGTTGTCCAACCCTGAATTGGCTGCGGAATGGCAACATGAAGTGTATGAAATGCGCGACCGCATTCGTGCCATGCGCCAGAAATTGTATGATGTGTTGAGCGCACGGCTGCCTGACAAAGATTTCAGTTATTTTATTAAACAGCGTGGTATGTTCAGTTACACAGGGCTGACGGTGGCACAGGTGCATCGTTTGCGCGATGAATTTGCGATTTATTTGTTGGATTCGGGTCGTTTGTGTGTGGCTGGCTTGAATGATGGCAATATTGATGTCGTTGCTGATGCGATGGCGGCGGTGTTTGCGGAATGATGGGTGGAATAACGGAATGAAAAAAATCGCTTGGGTAATCAAATTATCCAAGCGATTTTTTTTCAGGCTGCCTGAAAATGTGTGAATTTGTGAATGGTATGAGTTTGTGGCTGTTGGCGTAATTGCCATAAATCGTATTTCATTTGTAAATTAAGCCACATTTCAGCATTACTAATACCTGCTTGTTCTAACCGCCAAGCTAATTGTGGAGAAATGGGCGTTTTACCATGCAATACACGGCTCAAGGCTTCACGACTGTAACCCAAATGTTTGGCAAATGCCGTAATTGTCATACCCAATTCAGGTAACACATCTTCACGCAAAATATCGCAAGGCGGTGGGGGATTATTCATACGCATGATGATTCCTTTACTTTTAATGATAATCTTCGTAATTGACGATGTACACATGACCATCACGCCATTCAAATGTAATACGCCAATTTCCTGAAACAGTTAAAGAATATTGTGGGAAACGGTCGCCTTTTAATTGATGAAATCGCCATAATCCATTTAATTGTTTAATATCTGTCATTTCATCTAACACGGCTAAAATCCGTTTTAATTTAGGCGCATGAGCCGATGGCACACCTGCTTTACTATCGGTTTCAAATAATAATTGCAAACCTTTATGTTCAAAAGATAAAATTGCCATAAACATCCTTTCTTGTGATATTATGTATCACGAAGTAATACCATGTCAATGACTTTTCAGGCTGCCTGAAATATCCTAAAATTTTATTTTTAATCAAAAAGTGGGCAAATTATGATTTCAAAACAACCCTTACTCAATCTCACTTTAACCCAAGCCATCGGCATGACCATTGCAGTCGTTGCCGCGATGGGTTACACCATTATTGCGTTGGAATGGGTACCGCATTTAACCATTTTAATTGCCCTGTTGGCATTGCTGGGCTATGGTATGTGGCGCGGCGTGGCATGGAATGACATGCAAAAACGCATGGCAGAATCCGTAGAACAAGGCATGGGTGCCATTTACCTATTCTTTTTCATCGGCTTGCTGGTGTCTGCGCTGATGATGAGTGGTGCCATTCCCACCTTGATGTATTACGGATTTGGCTTGATTTCGCCCGAAATGTTTTACTTATCGGCATTCTTATTATGCAGCGTGATTGGCGTATCCATCGGCAGCAGCTTAACCACTTGCGCGACCGTAGGCGTGGCATTTATGGGCATGGGCGAAGCGTTTGGTGCCAACGCTGCCATTACCGCAGGTGCGGTGGTATCAGGCGCATTCTTTGGCGATAAAATGTCGCCCTTGTCTGACACCACAGGCATTGCCGCCACCATTGTGGGCGTGGATTTATTTGAACACATCAAAAACATGGCATACACCACCATTCCAGCCATGATTCTGACCGCGCTCATTTTACAATGGGGTGTTCCCAACGTCGGTTCAGGCAGCCTAAACAACGTAACCGAACTACAAACCCAATTACAACAAAGCGGACTCGTACACGGTTACACCCTACTGCCCTTTGCATTACTCGTTGTCTTGGCGGTGCGTAAAGTCAATGCCATTTTAACCATGCTCTGGACAATTCTCTTTGCTATCATCATCACCTACGTTCACAGCTCCCCCAGTTTAGGGCAACTCGGTGGCTGGTTTTTCGCAGGTTACCAAAACGAACACTTGGGCGCAGGCATTGCCAAACTCATCCAACGCGGTGGTTTACAAAGCATGTTTTTCACCCAAACCGTGGTTATTTTAGCCTTAAGCTTGGGTGGCTTACTGTTTGCTTTAGGCGTGATTCCGACCCTACTGGACGCATTGCGCCGTTTCCTGACCACCGCAGGACGCGCCACTCTTACCGTAGCCGCGACCAGCGTAGGCGTCAACGTCCTGATTGGCGAACAATACCTGTCCATCTTACTATCAGGCGAAACCTTCAAGCCCGTGTATGACAAACTCGGCTTACACCACCGCAACCTATCGCGCACCCTAGAAGACGCAGGCACCGTCATCAACCCACTTGTACCATGGAGCGTATGCGGCGTATTCATTGCCAACGTCTTAAAAGTGGACGTGATAGACTATCTGCCATACGCCTTTTTCTGCTGGTTATGCCTGATTTTAACCGTGATTTTCGGATTTACAGGTTTAACCATTAGCAAGAAAAACGCTTAATTGACCAGAACGCGGCGTCTTGCCGCCGCACCCACGCTTTTGGGGTGTGGCGCGAAACGCCGCGTTCTTCGTAGAATAGTAGCAACTGTATTTTTAACCCCGTCGGGCAAAAATACAAAAAACGTTAAAATTAAGCATAAGTATGGGGTGGTGATTACTTTGATACTGGGCGTGGGCGGTTTGTTTTGTGATGAACGCCACGATACACGCGGCATCCAGCAAAATTGCGCCCAAAATCAGGTTTGATACTTTTTTATTAAAACTGGGTAAAAAGTTAGCAGGATTTGATACCCTTTTTATCAAAAATAAACAGCGTTTAAACAGGTTTTAAACGCTGTTTATTTTTATTTGTATCTTTTAAACGGTGCGCCCAAACCATACGACTTTGCCAATGATGGCTACATCGGTGTCTGGGTTGTTTAAATCTACTTCAAACGGGGCGTATGAGGGATTGGCACTACTCACCAGTAGTTTGCCATGTGGTAGTCGTTGGACACGTTTAACATATAGGTCGTTTCCTAGTCGCAAGACATATGAAAATGGCGTACAAGTTTTTACACCAAACTTGTACGTTTTTTGAAAAACTTTTAAAAGCGTACAAGTTTGGATTATTGTAAATAATAACAATATATTATGTAATTTTTTTGTATTGCAAACGTGTACGCTAACTTGTTCATTTAACTTGAACGTTTTTTCATCAATTCCCGTTTTTTATTGGATAGT
>JBHARQ010000164.1:0-5940 GCA_041831015.1 Simonsiella sp.
TCGTAAAATGGAATGCCGAGTTTGATACTTGGCTGAAAGCAGACAAGGTTTTCATGGACGAAATCCGCACCAAAGCCAACGACCCGAAAAATATCCAATTTACACCAACTGATGACCAGTCTGAACTACAAATCAATGGGGCAAGTGGCGAATTTGTATTACACGGCTATCAAAATGCGTTTGTACGCAAACAGGCGCGTGAATTTGGCGGTATTAACGGCTTTGGTGTAGGGCTAGGGAAAACTGCTACATCGTTGGCGGCTTCGCAGTATGCGCTAGAAACTGGCACGAAAAAGAAAGTCTGCTTTATTGTACCTAATGCAGTATTGTCCAACTGGAACAAGGAAAGTAAAAAATATTTCAGCGAAAGTGAGCGTGAACGCTGTTTATTTGTTGGTGCAGACGTGGATAAAAACGGCGATTTTGTGGTAAACAGCAAAAATTATGCGCGTGATTTGAACCGTATTTTAGAAAATAAACACAATAAAATTTTTATGACACAACAGGCTTTTGAAAAAATCCGCCTGCGTGAAGAAACCGTACAAGACTATGTGGACTTCATGGGGAAAGTGGATAAAAGCTTTTCAGGTAATAAAAACGCCGCCAAAGATGAAAAAGCCCAAGCCAAGCGTGAAAATCTGATTGCGGATATTGCTGGCAAAAATAAATTGGGAAATGCGCCGTTCTTTGAAGATTTGGGCATTGATTCGCTGGTGGTTGATGAAGCACATCACTTTAAAAATGCCAAGCAGGCATTGGAAAATGCACAAGTCAAAGGCTTGCCTAACGCCGCTCCATCTAATCGTGCGATTGATATGGGGGTTAAGGCGTGGTTTATTCGTGGCAGCAATCCGCGTAAAGACGGGGTACTGCTTTTAACTGCGACACCTGTAACTAATTCGCCAATGGAAATCTACGCGATGATGTCGTTGGCGGCAGGCGAAGAGCGCGTTAATCAAGCCATGCTGGGCAGTATCAATGGTGCGGACAGCTTTATTGAAGCCATTTGTGAAATCCAATCGCGCGAAGAAATGAACCTTGTGGGCGATACAGTATCGGTGCAATCGCTGGTGGGGATTAAAAACTTGTCATTGGTGCAAAATTTAATTCAGTCCAATGCTGATGTGAAAAATGCTGAAGATGTTGGTTATTCATTCAAACAAGTTGAAAAAGAAGATTTTTCAGATGGTGTGCAACTGGACGATGAAACCAAACGCAAGCTGGATAAATATAAAAATGCCTATCGGATTGCGCGTGATATTTTAATGGGGCGATTTAATCGAGCTTTTGAATCACAACAAGCATTGCAAGACTATGATGAAGTCTTGGCGGAAGTGGGTACAAACGAAAAAGTGGGACACCCTTTTTCAATGGTTAATCGCATGAGCCGCGCCTTGCTGGATTTGGCATTAACCCGACCTGATACACGCTACACGATTGATAACGATGAAGTCGCCGCACAAAAAGCGTGTGATGAATTTAATACTAAATCTAAAACCACGTTTGAAACCGAGCAGCAACCAAAAAATGCGGAATTGATTGTTAAAACCACCAATCGAACCGATGAAGACGGTAATAAAATCACAATTTATACTGTCAAAGCGGTTGCTCAAGTAGAAAATGGCGAAGTGGTGTTAAATTGTCAGGATTTCAACGCGCAATTACGCCTTGAAGCCTTGTTTGAAAAGCACAATGCAGAAGTAAGCGTGAGCATTTCGCCCAAAGTGGCGGCATTGGTGGAAAATGTGAACAAGGAACAATCGCATATCCGCTACACCACGCCAAGCGGCGCAAAAGCCAAGTTTGCCAAGCAGATTATTTTTGTAGAGTCGCTGGCAATGCACACCAAAATCAAGCGCATTTTAACCAAAGAATGTGGTATTCCTGCTTCACGCATTACATTTATTTCGGGTCAATTTAATTCAGACCCTGATGAGATTATTGAAGTGCAGGAGCGTTTTAATGGCGATGACGACAATGGTTACAGTATTGTGATTGCCAATAAAAAAGCAGAAGTTGGGATTAACCTGCAAAAAGGCTGCCAAGCCATTCATCACTTGGAATTAAACTGGACGCCTGACAGCATTACGCAACGCAATGGACGCGGGGTTCGTCAAGGCAACACGGCGGAAAAAGTGAATGTGTATTTTTACGAAGCAGACGGTACGTTTGATAGCTACAAGCGCACAGCGATTGACCGCAAATCCAACTGGATTGACAGCGTGATGGCAAAACAAACGGAAGATGGTTTTGCAGAAGTGGGGCAAGGTTTAAGTGAGCGTGATTTCTCTGAAATGATTGATTTTGACGGTACAGCCGCGCAATTTGAAGCCATGTTGCAACGTCAAAAAGACCGCAAGCAAGCCGAAATGAACCGCCAAGCTTTGCAAGCGCAAGATGTGAATATTGGTATTATTAAGGCGGCTAATAAGTGGTTAAAAGAAAATAGCAGTGATTATTCTTATATTCAAAAACTATTGGAATCTGCATATGAAGACAACGAAGCTTTGACGGCTGCGAATAAGCGGTTAAAAAATTCAATTGAGAAAGGTTTGGCTACTAAAACGATTGAAAAAAATCAAAAAGAGCGTGATAAGGCTTTTGAGCGCATGGAATACTGGATGGAACGTTTTAAAGGGATTATGTATTTATCTAATACGCCCACCCCAGAATTTGAGCCTGTTATTAAGCCTATTAATACTGAAAAACGACCAAGTTATCGTTTTGAGGATTTTAATATGCCGCGCTGGTTTCGTAATAAAGAAGCTGTCCAATTTGATGAAAATCATGCTTTTGTGCAAGAATGGCGAAATGAATACAATAAGCAACAATCCTTGCGTGAAAGCGCGGCGAATAATGCTTTGAAAGTGGTTGATGTTGATGGAGCAATGCCTGATTTTGTAATTGAAGCATTAAAGAACGGAGAAGAAACACCAACGTTCAAAGGCAGTTATTATCCAAATAAGACTGTTTTACTAACTGATGATTTTTTAATTATTTTGGAAACGGTAAATGGTTCAAAAGCGTTCCACTTGAAAGGTGAAAATCATTACAATTCGTTAGCATTGGCATCTGACCAAGATGTATTTAAAGTATGGCAACCAGAAGGAGCAGATTATTCAGATGGTTTAAAACGTTTGGCACAATGGCAAGACCAATACCATACTAAATATATGAGCTGGGCTTTACCAAGTAGTTATTTAGATGAGGTCAAGGATTATTTAAGCGATGAAACGTTGGCAGCGTTAAATCAGTAATTTGATGATTTCAGGCAGCCTGAAAAAATGGTTTAGGCTGTCTGAAAATAAACTTTAAGGAAATATTATGTTGGAATCTTACCGAATGTTTGAAACGCAAGAAGAATGGGATAATGCCGTAGCTGAAACCCAAGCCAAATTAAAGCAAAATACAGGCTTTTCTAATTTGGCGGAATTTGGCGCAAAACTAATCTTTGAGCGTGTCCGCGATAACCCGCATTGTTATGCTGAATTTGGAGTGTATTGGTTTGCTGTTAAAGACTTACTAAACCGACACGGTTATTATTTTGGCGACACAATGGACGAAGAAATGCGCGAAGAATATCGTGGCAAGACAGATGAGCATACGCTTTTGGCGGCTGAAAAATTCAAAGACTTCTACCGCCAAACGTATTTTAAAAATACCACGCATTTCACATTGCACGATGATGACAATCGTGCATGGATTTTATCCGACCCTGAAATGTCAGCGCGTATGAAATAACAGGAAAGGCGAAGTGCTTAATACACACTTCGCCTTTTGTTTAGGCTTTGTTCTTGATAATGTCATACGCGATATTGTATGCAATATCATATAGCAGATTATCTACATCATTGGTTTTATACTTAACCACTGATTTTAAGTCGTAATCTTGGTCTAAGCACCAATCGCGGTCTTTTTCGTCCATTAAATTAGTTAGGCGAATGAGTGTTTGTTCATGCGCTGGCAATCGGCTGTATTCAAGATTAACATAACCAAGCATTTCTTCAACATGGGCATCTGGTGCGCGATGAGAATCTTGATGGGCTTCGTAAATCTCCTGTCTGATGTCGGGCGTGATTTTGCTTCGTACAATTTGTTCCAGTTTTTCCAGCAATTTTAATTCTTTGGCTAATTCGGAAAAGTCGGAAACGATGTTGTTTAGGCTGTTTCTGGCATTATTGCCTTGCTCTTCTAATTCTTCTTGAATTTGTGATAAAAGTTCCATAATTCTATTCTCGGTTGTCTATAGCTTTAATTATTAACAATAACACTTCAAATGTAAATAACTAAATTGTCATAAAATCATTATTGCGATTCAGGCAGCCTGAAACAGGAACGGCTGCTTTTTTTAATTTTAAATACTTTTAATCTATCATTTTGTTTTTGATTAAATTAAATCAAAATTATGGATATTTTAAACGACCCACGTTACCATGCTTTTGTAGCGCGATATGCAACAGACCCTTTAGGTTTTGTGTTGGGGGTATGTGGGAATGCTGTCTCTCCTGATCAAGAAAAGCTGTTTAATGAAATTGTTAATCCGACTGCAAAAGTGTCAGTTGTAAGCGGGACTGGTACAGGGAAGACAATGAGCTTTGGGAGGCTTGCATTGTGGCATTTGACTTGCTTTCCAGTTGCTAAATATGATGGGAAGTTGGAAATCGGTTCAAATACTTATATTGGTGCGCCAGCTATAAAACAGGTTGGTGATGGTGTATGGAAAGAAATTACAGATGCGTACCAAAATATGTCTGCCAATCCTATAACGTCTTGGTTAGCTGAATATATTATCGTGCAATCGGAGCGTGTTTATATAAAAGGTTACAAGGCACAATGGTTCATCACAAAATTCGCCATGCAGCAAGGTCAATCAGTAGCGATTGCAGGTAAACACCGTTTCTATCAGTTGATTATTGTAGATGAGGCAGCAGGCGTATCGGATGAGCATTACGAGGTCATTAATGGTACTCAAACGCAAGGTGGTAACCGTACCTTGCTTGCGAGTCAGGGCGTGAAACAAGCTGGATTTTTTTACGATACCCATCATAAATTAAGTAGAGCTAATGGCGGAGAATGGGTGTCATTGTGTTTCAGTAGTGAAAATAGCCCATTTGTTGAACAGTCTTGGATTGATAGTATTGCTTTACAGGCTGGTGGTAGAGATACAACGGAGTATCGAATTCGTGTGCTTGGTAAATTCGCTGAAAATGAACATGAAAATCTACTAACACGCGCTGATATTGAACCGTGCTTTGTGGATTATAAACGAGCAAATGGTACGACTAATACATCACTAATTAAACAAGGTGAACCTTATGGCTGGTTGCTATTGGTGGATGTTGGTGCAGGTGAATACCGTGATGACAGCGTTTGTGTTGTAGCAAAAGTGATTGGCGAAGATGATTTGGGCGATAATGCGCGGCGCGTGGAATATCAACCCAACCCCATTATTACAAATACAAAAAATATCCGTGAATTTCGTGGTTTGATTATACAGAAATACGGTGAGTTAAGTAATGCGCGAATTGTGATTGACGTTGGTGGTATTGGTTTGGAATTAGCTAAAATGCTTGAAGAAGATGGTGCTGACGTTTTTCGAGTCAATTGGGGGCAGCCATGTTTCAAAAAAGCGTATAAAGAACGGTTCTTTAATCAACGCGCTTGTGCAATGGTTCGATGGCGCGATGCTACACGACAAAGGCGCGTCTCTTACCCAGCGATGGAAAACCAGTTGCGAGAGAAATTTTTAAATCAAGCAAGCCGTATCCCGTATAGTTTTACTGATGTAGGTACAGCGCGTTATCAAATTGCAAAAAAGGAAGAAATGAGGAAAAAAGGGATTAAGTCGCCTGACTTGGCTGATGCCATGAGTTTTGCATTTCTGGATGGGTTGTATTACAACGTATCAGATGCAGCTTTTGACGTTTCAGGCAGCCTGAA
>JBHARQ010000165.1:0-4083 GCA_041831015.1 Simonsiella sp.
CTTATTATTATTCACTCAAATTTATTCACGGTTAATATAAATATTAATATTTTTATACCCATTCTTAACCTAAACCACATGGAAAAACAAAATGACTTCACACATTACCATAAATAACCGCAAAATCGGTGCAGATTTCGCGCCTTACATCATCGCCGAAATGTCCGCCAACCACAACGGCAGTATTGACAATGCCTTTAAAATCATTGAACAAGCCAAATTATGTGGCGCGGACGCCGTCAAATTGCAAACTTACACCGCCGACACCATTACCCTAAACAGTCGCGCCCCCGAATTTATGATACGCGGTGGCTTGTGGGACGGACAATCGCTCCACGAATTGTACGAAAAAGCGCATATGCCTTGGGATTGGCACGCGCCCTTGTTTGAATTTGCGTGTGAACAGGACATCACGATTTTCAGTTCGCCATTTGATTTTAAAGCGGTGGATTTATTAGAAAATTTAAATGCGCCTGCGTATAAAATCGCGTCATTTGAAGTGATTGATTTGCCGTTAATTCGCTATGTGGCGCAAACAGGCAAGCCGATGATTATCTCCACAGGCATGGCAGACGCGGACGAAATTGCGGAAGCGATTGATACCGCCAAATCAAATGGTTGTAAGGAATTGGTGGTGTTGCATTGCGTGAGCGGTTATCCTGCGCCTGCTGGCGATTACCATTTGCGAACTTTGCCCGATATGGCGCAACGCTTTGGCACATTGGTGGGTTTGTCTGACCACACGCTTGATAATACTACGGCGATTGCTTCAGTCGTTTTGGGCGCATGTTTGATTGAAAAGCATTTCACGCTTGACCGCAATGGCGGTGGTGCGGACGACAGTTTTTCGCTAGAACCTTCTGATTTACAAGCTCTTTGTCGCGATAGCAAAACCGCGTGGCAAGCCTTGGGGCGCGTGAATTACGGCTTAAAATCCAGCGAGCAAGGCAATGTGCAATTCCGCCGTTCTTTGTATTTTGTCAAAGATTTGAAGCAGGGCGATGTGATTGACGAAACGTGCATTCGCAGCGTGCGCCCTGGTTATGGTTTGGCACCAAAATATTTTGACGATTTATTGGGCAAAACTTTAGCGCGTGATGTGTCGGCAAATACGGCAACGCATTGGGAAGATTTTGTCATGTAATTTTTCATTTTCAGGCAGCCTTAAAATGCGTAAAATCATCTTTTTTCGCTTTTCAGGCTGCCTTTCAGTACACGACAAAATTTTAAATGCTGCCTGAAACCCCCATCTCATGCTACGGAGTGCGAAACCTAAACGCGCCACATACCAAAAGCGTGGGTGCGGCGGCAAGACGCCGCGTTCTAGTAAATATTCAGTAGCCTTTGTACTGAAAGGCAGCCTGAAAGCATTTTTGCATGAAAAAGGAATGAACATGGACATTATCGCCATCATCAATTACAAAGGCGGCGTTGGCAAAACCACCGTTACCGCCAATTTGGCAGCCGAATTGGCACAACGCGGCAAAAAAATCTTATTGATTGATACCGATGCACAAGCCAGCCTAACCTTTTCCTTTATCGCCCCAGACGAATGGCACACCTATTATCAAGACAAACAAACCATCAAATCATGGTTTGATGCCATCAGCGAAGGCAGCGAACCGCCACCTTTAGAAGAATTCATCATTACCCCCGTTACCGCCAACGATGTGGTGCAAGCACAAGGCGGTCGCATTGATTTGATTTGTTCCCATCTCGCCCTATTGAATGTGGATTTGGAATTGGCAACGCTACTGGGTGGCGCAAATATGCATCAATCCAAAAAGAATTATCTCAAAGTGCATGGCAAATTACGCAACGCCCTTCATCAATTAGCGAAAAGCAGCGATTACGATGTGGTATTGATTGACTGTCCGCCCAATTTCAATATTGTTACCAAAAACGCGATTGTAGCCGCCCAGCAAATTTTAATTCCTGCCAAACCCGATTATTTATCCACATTAGGCATTGATTATTTGCAACGCAGCGTCAATAACTTGGTCAAAGAATTTAATGAATATGCCGTTTTGGATTTGGTAGAAAGCCAGCCCGTAGAGACCATTCAGCCTAAAATGATGGGCGTGATTTTTACCATGATACAAATTACCAGCAACGAAGCGATTGCCTCACAACGTCATTTTATTGCCCAAACCAAACGTTTGGGTTTGCACGTCTTTTCCAGCTTTTTTCGTAACAATAATACGATTTTTGCTGACACACCGAAAAGCCTCAAACCCGTTGTATTACATCAATATTCCAATGATACCTATAAGAAAATTTTGCAAGAAATTAAAAAATTTGTCGATGAATTTGAAACCCATTTAACATCATGAAATCGCATCAACCCATTTCCATTGAACTTATTCATCAAGCATTTGAAAAAATTACGAAATCTTTGACGACTTTATCAGCCGATGAATTAGCCAAATTATGTTCCGATGATTATGCTTTGATTTTGAATATAAAAAAAATCACACGTTCTACCAAACGCGCTTCTACTCAAAATCATAGCGCAACGCATCAAGCATCTGAACTTACGCCTATGTTGATGAATTGCGCCACGCGTGAAGAAGCCATGCAATTACTGACCACACATTGCAAATTAAAACGCGATTTGGAAAACTTGGCGCGTGATTTAGAAGTCGCCATCAGCAAAAAAGACCGCATTGCTGATTTGCGCGATAAGATCGTGGATGCAACCGTGGGCGCGAAATTGCGTTCGGCAGCCATTCAAAATACCCAATAATATTTCAGGCAGCCTGAAAATGAAAATTTTAAAAGACAGTTTTATTTATCTATTCGGCGAATTATTCGCCAAAGCCCTGCCCTTTCTATTATTGCCCTATCTCACGCGCAAATTAGGGGTGGCGGGCTTTGGCGAATTGTCGTTTTATCAAACCGTCTTTTCATTATTGGTCATCTTTTTTGGTTTAAGCCAAGACGGTGCATTAACACGCTATTATTATTTTTATGGCAAACGCAATGTCAATAATTTAATGCTCACGGGTTACACCTACACCGCCACATTAACGGCACTGGGTTTATTGTTTGCATGGTTTCAACAATCATTGGTATTGGCTTCCGTGATTTGCGCCTCCGCCAGCCAAACCATATTAGGCACCCAACTCGCATGGCGACAATGCCAAAAACGCGCCCTTGCCTACACCGCCATTCAAACCAGCAATGGCGTTTTAACCAGCGTTTTAACCGTGCTGATTTTGGAATTAACCACCGAAATGCCGATCGTGATGCGATTTGTGGGCTTTTTATTGGGTAATTTGATTGTAACCGTGATTGCCTATTGGCTCGCACGACGTGAGCAACCGAAATCACATTTCACATGGCGCAGAATGGCGTATTCCGCCAGCTATATTTTGGCATTTGGCACGCCCTTATTACTGCATCATGCCAGTGGTTTTGTCAAAGGACAACTTGACCGCATCATCATTTACCAATCCTATTCTGCCGAACAATTAGGCATTTACTCGGCATCGCTACAAGTGGCGATGATTTTAAGTATCTTGTTGATGTCGCTTAATAAAGCAACCGTACCGCATTTCTACCACGCGCTCAAAGAAGGCAAATTAAACGCCAACAAAGTACGCAAAATAACCCTTGCCAGCTTATTAGCCGTGCCCATCCCTGCGCTCATCACCTTTATGTTGCCAGAACGCTTATTTACATGGTTTTTAGGTGCCAATTATATTGGTACACATGCTTATATTTGCTTATTTTTAATTGGATTTGGTTTGACCATTCCGTATTATTTATTGGTTAATTTCTTGTTTTATCATGGACAAAATAAGCTGATTTCGCTGATTTCGCTGGCATCAGCAGGCATTTATTTAATTGCATTATTTATTACCGCAAAATTAGGGTTAATTTGGATACCGTTTGCCATGATTACGGGCAATTTCGCAATTTTGCCGATTTTGTACTATTTTGTGCGCGAACCCAAACAGGCTACCTGAAAAAATAAAAATATGGCATGATGATGTATTCGTTATGCCATAATTTTTCATTTTACTCTATGCCCAACCTATTTATCTGCCTAACCCCCCTGCAAGCCCTGATTGCCCAACA
>JBHARQ010000166.1:0-2540 GCA_041831015.1 Simonsiella sp.
ATATTATGCTGATGCAATACAAAATTATCCGTAGGGGCGAAACATTTTTCGCCCCCACAATTTTTTATTAAAATTGAAATTCATAAAACTGAAAATTCTCTATATTTACCAACTACCAAAAAAGCTCGCTAGTTGAATTTGAACTTGTAAGAAACCCCACCGCGCTTTCCTAAGCTCTCCCCGTACTCAACCCTGCTTTGCCGTTTTCCCAAAGAGTTTTGAGCAAGACTTTCCACGGTGAAAGTTTCGGATTTGGCTGTTTGCCGTTGCCGATTAACGCCATTTGTGCCATATACCAATCCATTTCCAACACGGCACCAAGTTTGTTATCCACAGGGGTGAAACCTGTTTTGATGCGGTTGGTGACGATGGTTTGATAGTTGTCTTGTTGAATTTGGTTCGGTAAATCGGGTTGTAAGGCAAAAGGTCGGGCGATGCCGATAAAGTCCAGATGTCCGCTTTGCAGTGCCTCATTCATTGCGTTTTCACTACGAAAACCGCCTGTGATAATCAGTGGTGCGTTGCAGACGGCACGGGCTTTTTCGGCGTAATCGAGGAAAAAAGCCTCGCGTTTTTGGCTGCTGGCTTTGGTGGATAACATTTCTGGGTTTTCATAGTTACCGCCTGAAATTTCAATAAAATCAATGCCCAATTCCGCCATTTTTTGTACCACTTGAATGCTGTCCGCTTCATCAAAACCGCCTTTTTGGAAATCCGCTGAGTTGAGTTTCAAGCCGACCAAAAATTCAGGCTGCACTGCCGCTCGAATGGCGTGGTAAATTTCCACTAAAAACCGCATACGATTTTCAAGGCTACCGCCCCATTTGTCTTCACGGCGGTTGTGGTGCGGCGATAAAAACTGACTGATTAAATAGCCGTGTGCGGCGTGAATTTGTACGCCTGAAAAGCCTGCTTTTTCGGCAATTTCTGCAGTGGTAGCAAATTGCTCAATTAAAGTATCGATTTCCGCTTCGGTTAAGGCTCTAGGCGGATTAATAAAGCCGTCCATTCCCTGTAAAGCAACTGCACTCGGTGCCACAGGCGTGGGCGACAACACTTTTGGCGACTGTTTGCCAGCGTGGTTAATCTGCATAATCAGCAAAGTATCGTTTTGCGTGCCTGCTTTCGCCCATTGTTGCAAAATCGGTAAACTGCGTTCGTCTGTAAGTACCACATCGTTGATCGAGCCTTTGCCGTTTTCGGCGACCATCACATTGCCCGTCACCAACACGCCAGCTCCACCCTTTGCCCAAGTGTCATAAAGTTGCACCAAGGGCATTGTCGGTTGGTTTTGTTTGGCAAGCTGTTCTTCCATTGCGGATTTAAAAAAACGGTTTTTGGCGGTTTTGCCGTTCGCAAAGGTAAAGGGTTGAAATAACATAAAAATGCTCCGTTAAGATTATAAGATTATAAGTTTAAAAATATAAACCTATTTGAGTAAAAAAATTATGGCTGAATACAGCCGTCTGCAATAAACGATGCCATCAAACGCTGAAAACGCTCGCCTGCTTGTTGTAGGCTCACGGTGTAATAACGCTCTTTACCTTGCTGATCAACACGCACCAAACCTGCATCTAACATAATTTTCAGATGATGCGACACCGCAGGGCGTGATAAATGCAGTCGCTCGGTCAAATCATTGACATTCAAACTGCCGTTTTCAAACAAAATATGCAAAATCATCAAGCGGTTTTCATCGCTTAACACGGTAAAAGTCGGAATGCACTCACGCAAAATATCAACAGTTTTTTGGCTCATTTTGGTTTATAGGTTTAAAAGTTTAAACGGATTTTAAGTGCAGTGGTGTGAATTGTCAAGCGGTGGGATTTTTGCCGAATTTTGCAAATGGCAAAAAAATTCACAAAATCTCACCGCACTTTATGTGGTTTAATCAGGCTGTTGTCCATTATGGGCCTTCCATTGACATTCCATCAGTGCCATATCCGTAAAAACTGCTGTAAACGACGAATTTTCAGGCGAGCAGGCATAGATACCAAAGCGGATCATCTCATTGCCTTTATGCAAATGACAAATTCGCATTTGCTGAAAATGTACTCCGTCATATGAGCATTCCACACAATAATCGCTTTCTCGGCGACTTAAACGAAACCACATTGATTTAATATCTGCATCAATTTCCACCGTTGCCCAATCAGAATAGCCGTGATTGGTTACCACGCTACCAAGATGTTGGAATTGCTCATTTTCATACTCGACCGAAGCTTTCAACCAATTTTCGCTATCTAGATATAACACGATACCGCACTGGTCAAAGCGTTGATGACTGTCTGAAAAATCCGTTTTCACTACAAAACTAAAATAGCGTTCATCGGTTTGCATTTGCAATACAGGTGCATTGTCATTTTGGAAGTGATAATAGGTACGTTGCCACAAATCCGTATGCGGTGTTGTGGTGATCGTGATTTTATTTTCTGATATTTCATAGGCTTGCGGCTCTCTCGTCCAAACAAGCGACTGCGGATTAAAAACTTGCATTGTGGCTCCTTGAGAATAAGAACGAACATTATAGCAAGGTAAAC
>JBHARQ010000167.1:0-9394 GCA_041831015.1 Simonsiella sp.
ACACCAAGCGGACAACCTGCTGCGCCAGCACCACAACCATTGAATGCACCAACCGCACAGCCTGCGGCTCAGCAACCCACAGCGCCAGCTGCACCAACATCAGGACAACCTGCACCGACCCCTATTAAAGCAGCACCTGCATCCACACCTGCTCAAGCAGCATCTGCGGTTGCAGCCAGCAAAGCCAGCACCGCTGTTGCTTCCTCTGTAGCAGCATCTAACATTCCGATGCCGAGTACACAACCTGCACCAACTGCATCACAAGATTTGCCACCACCAGCCGTTACCGAACCAGCTGATGAAGGCATGGAAGAAGGTGAAACCGATTGGGTATTATATGGCGGTGGTGTAGGAGCAGCATTAGCTGTTGCAGCAGGTGCAGCCTATTTCTTGCGTAAACGTCGTTCTGAAAATGCAGCAGATGACGAAGATGAAGATGTTACATGGGAAACCGATACCGACAATGCATCAGCTGCCAGCGGTATTAAAGCTGCTACAGCTGCTACCGTTGCCGCAGCAACCAGCACCCATGACGACCATGATTTTGATGTCAATGCAGATGACAGCGACTTTGAAACCATGTCAGACAATCAAGATGAATCCGATGACGTTTTCTTCGCTACTGAAGCATCAACAGAACCACAACCGTTCAGCTTGAACGATTTTGAACCTGATGCAGCGTCGTTAGAAAAAGATTTGATTGCCACCAGCGCCGTTACTGACCCAGATGATGATTGGGTATGGGATACCCCAACCACATCCAGTGCAACCCCTGATAATATTGAACAATTATCAGCGGTTGGCAAAGTCGATGACGATAGTGATTGGTCATTAGACAGCGATGAAGATGAATCATTTGCTGACGACGATTTCTCATTAGACAAAATTGACCAATTAGAAAAAGAATTGTTGGATAATGAATTAAATGATGCCGCATTTAGCGAATTTGGCAAAGATGAAGATTTCATTCAGCCAACATCCAATAATTCACCCAAATCAGCAGCGGTTGATGATATTGATGCCATGTTTGCCAATGCGTTGGCAAATTTAGATGGCTTAACCAGTGAAGCGGAAACACAACCTGCCAAACCCAAACCTGCTGCCGCAGAATTAGACGACATTGATGCCATGTTTGCAGGCGCACTGGCAAATTTAGGCAGTAACAAAAAAGCAGTAGAAGAAGATGCCTTTGATGCTGAAGACATTGATAGCTTGAGCGCGATTGGACGTTTAGAAGATGACGAATTAGCGGCTTTAGAACAGCCTAAACCCAAACCTGCTGCCGCAGAATTAGACGACATTGATGCCATGTTTGCAGGTGCATTAGCTAATTTAGATTCTTTAGCGCACGATACGCATGAAGACGATGCCTTAATGGCAGAAGCTGAATTAGAAAGTCTCCATTCACTTGGTGAACTAGATGATATTTTGCCAACAGATGAACCAACAAAATCAGCAGATGAATTGGTAGATGCCCTATTTGCAGAACAATTCAGCGAAGATTTAACAGCAACTCCAACCAATTCATCAGCAGCCGCTGATGAATTAGACGCTTTATTTGCAAATCAATTTGGTGAAGATTTAGCGACAACCGCAGCCAATCCATCAGCTGCCGCAGATGAATTAGATGCTTTATTTGCAGATGAATTAGATGATTTGGCTACCAATCAATCAGGTGAACAAGCTGTTGCCGCAACTGACCCTATTGATGATATTGATGCTTTGTTTGCAAATGAGTTAAATGAACTGGAAAATTTAAATCACGAAGCAGAATATGATGATTCATTAGATAACGCATTTGCAGAATTTAGTGATGAAGATGTACTTCCTGCGACGCAAACTGCCGTTAATACCCCTGATGATATTGATGCCTTGTTTGCTGATGAATTAGAAAGCCTCAATTCATTAAGTGAATTAAATGATTTGGATCATGAATTATCAGCATCTCATGCTGAATTGAATGATTTAAATACATTGTCTGAATTTGGTGAATTGGCTACGTTGGAAAGCTCTATGCCAGCACCTGTGGCAGCGCATGATGATATTGATGCATTATTTGCTAATGCCTTATCAGATATCAATGAGCCATTAGCGAATGAGCCTGTTATCAAACCGATTATGTCCGAAGAAGATATTGAGAATTTCAACTCTTTGTCTGAACTTGACCATTTGGAAGCCAATGAGCCAACCGCAGATGATTTGTTTGCTGATGCGTTAGGTGGTTTGGTAGCAGGTGAAACAGCAACAAATGACATTCATGCATTGGCTTTTGAAGCACCTGTTATTGATGCGGCAATTACGGACGAATTGGCAACATCTGAAAATGTAGATGCAATGGCATTTGATTTGTCAGCGTTTGATGCATTGCAAAATACAGCTACTGAAGCTGTTGCTGAAGAAGTCGCATTTGATGATGTTAATGCTATGGCATTTGATTTGTCTGGTTTTGATGCGTTAACTGATGCTCCAGCCGTTGAAGAACCTGCGTTGGATGATGTAGATGCTTTGGCATTTGCTGCACCTGAAATTCCTGATGCAGTATTGGAAACGCCTGAATTGAGTACACCAGCAATTGATTTTGATGTACCTGATTTGACATCCGATTTACCAGATGAATTAGCCGATTTGGAGCAATTAGCTGCTTCATTGGATGATTTGGAAACAACAGATGAATTTGCTGATTTTGATACCATGAGTAGCGAAGGTGCAGGTTTTGTTTCAGGCGCAGTCGGTACTGGCGAAACTTTAGAAGCTAAATTGGAATTGGCAAAAATGTATATTGAAATTGAAGATATGGATACTGCTCGTGGTATGCTGAATGAATTATTGGCAGATGCTGATGATGAAATCGGTGTACAAGCGAAAGCATTATTAGCGCAAATTGGTTAATAATCAGTTCATTCTTTAGTTGGTATGATGAAAAAGCGGTACGATGAATGTCGTATCGCTTTTTTATTGGCTTGAATTGGGCAAATTTAGCGCAAAATCCAACCGTGCACGAATTGTCATTAGCCCTAATGTTTGTTAATCAGTTATAAAACCTGAATTTACATTGCAAATCGATATTTAACACATCATCGTGTTACAGTTAATCATCACACGCATTTTATGATTGAGTTTTGAAAATAATTATTTTGATTAATAAGGAAATTTTATGTTGAAAATGAAACATACGTTGATGACAACCATGCTGTTTGTGGCGATGGGGAACGCATATGCAGCAGATATGCCTCAATCTGCCACTTTAAAATATAGTGGCAGTTTGGGGATTCCTGCGACCATGACGTTTAAACGCAATGGGGATAATTACACGGTGGTTGCCAATATCAATGTTCCCATGTATAAAATCAGTTTCCAAAGTGGCGGTAAAGTGGTTGATTCCACTTTGCAACCAACGTATTTCCGTGATGTACGCAATGGTAAATTGTATTCATCTGCCAAATTTGTTGATGGTCGTGCCATTTATGGTAAAGCAGGTTCGCAGTTGAAAAATCAGGCGGTATCGGGTAGTGTGATGGATTTATTTACCTTGTCATGGCATTTGGCATTTAATGATGGTCGATTACCCAGCCGTTTGAGTATTACGAATGGTAAAACTTTAAATAAAGTGAGTGGGTTAAATCATATTGGTAGCACGATGGCTAAAGTGGGTGGTGGTATGACTCGCGTGAATCAATTTAATGTGAAACACGGTGGTAGTGGCGAGGTGTATTATGCGTTTGCACCTGAATTGAATAATGTGCCTGCTGTGATTAAATATTATGATGGCGAAAAAGATTATCATCTGACCTTAAAATCGGTTGTGATTGATGGTAAAGTGGTAAAACCTTAATATGATTAAAAAAAAACCGTTTCAGGCAGCCTGAAACGGTTTTTTAATTTAAGGATTAATGAATTTTATTTGCGCTTTTTATTTTTCTTACGCTTCGGTTTGAAATTCTGACGCTTATCCTGTTCAGATTGCCTGACGCTGCTAAACAAGCGTGAATCTGTTTCAGATTGAGATGTCACCCCATCAAACGTTTGCGTGGCTGATGACATCGGACTGTTTTCTCGTGCTGTGACCACAATGGGCGGATAATCTGATAAAAATTCAGATTCTGCCAAATTAATTTTGGGTTTGACTTGCTCCGCTTGTGCTTGCAACACTTGGTCTGGATTGACAATCACATTGACCTTATCTGATTGTGGCTTGGTTGGTTTAGGCACAACAGGTTGTGGGCGTGAATGGTGTGATGTAACAGGTGCCGTTGTTGGTTTCGGTGTTTCTTCTGTTTGAGGGGCAGCTGGTGTACTAGGGATTTCAGGCAGCGTGTCGATTTGTGGCGTGCTTTTTTCATGACGCGGACGGTAAAACATCAATAATCCCACCGCCGCCATCATGGTATAAAACAAATACCATGAGCTACCCAAACGCATATACGGCGTTTGTCCTACCACACCATGCGCTACGCCTTCTAATATGGTGGCGGTGTTGGGGGCTGATGTGGCAATCACTTTGCCTTTGGAATCAATGATGGCACTCACCCCATTATTGGTTGCACGAATCATATAACGCCCCAATTCCAAGGCGCGCGCTTGTGATTGCTGCAACTGTTGCCACATCGCATTGGAATTGCCATACCAAGCCATATTGCTGGCATTGGCTAATAGGGTCGCTTTTTTGGCAGAGGCAATCAATTCATCGCCAAAACCATCTTCATAACAAATATTAAATGCCACTTTTTCGCCAGCCATATCAAATGGTTCTTGCCCAATGCCGCCGCGTTTAAAATCGGCTAATGGCATATTCATTTGACGATATAAAGGTTCGGTCAAATGTGGCAACGGTTTAAATTCGCCAAATGGAACGAGATGATTTTTGGCATAAACCTGAATTTTATCAGGTGTGCTGGGGCTGTAATGCGCCAAATTAATCATGGCATTTAAATAATCTTTGCCATCTTCGGTAAACGCTGGAACGCCTACTGCCAATGCGCTGCCGTTTTGTTTGGCTTGGTCGGCGAAACGTTCAATTAATTTGCGGTCAATATGTTGTAAAAATTGGGGAAATGCGGTTTCAGGCAGCACCACAATTTCGGCTTTGGTTTTGGCGACTTGATTAAAATACGTTTGGTAAGTCGGCAATAATTGGGCATCATCAAATTTTAAATTTTGTGGAATATTGCCTTGTAATAGGGCGACGCGAATGGGTTTGGGTTGGCGATAGGTGTAATCAATTTGATTGGCATCATGAGATTGCCAAACCAGTAAACCTGTTAATGTCGCAAAAATACCACGTTGCCACCAAGATGGATTGCGTAAAATCAACACCAGCCAGCAACCCACGGCAGCCGTTGCCAAGGTAACCAAATGGATGCCACCAATGGGTGCCAGTCCGCTTAATGGGCTGAATCCGTTGGTAATTTGGCTGTAGCCCAATGCGCCCCAACCAAAGCCTGTGAGAACACGTTCACGCGCAAATTCGGTAATTGTCCATAATAAAGGCAGCATCACACCAATGGCGATTGGGCGTGGCAAATGATGTTTTTCATCTAACCAAAAGGCAATCGCAGGAAAGGTCGCCAAAAACATGGGCAATAAAAAAGTGAGCGGAATCGCGTAAAGATTGGGTAAACCCGACACATCATGCAATGCGGTGTGAATCCACCAAAATTGCGCGGTGTACGCCACCAATCCAAACCAATATGCCGTGAGTACACGACAATGCGGTCGCAATTCGGTGAGCGTAACCAAACCTGCAAAAATTAGCGGCATCAGCCAAAAATGGTAATAGGGCGCAAACGCATACGGTGTTGCCAACGCCAACGTGGTCAAAACCACAAAGTGGCGAAATGGTTTGCGGAGAATGTGTTGTAGTGATAAAGCCATGGTGTGGGTTCATTCAGGCAGCCTGAAAATCTGCGCAACATTGTTAGTTTGTGTAAAAGCTCGTGATTGTATAACAAGTTGGCGGTTTGGTTAAGTTTTTTTATTTGGGGAAGATGGGGAATGTGGTTTTTATCGGATAGATTGGTGTTTTGCTTGATTGAGATTATATAGCTAACTCACTTTTCAACCGCTACCGCGTTAGCTCGCCTTGCTGTACTAGTTGTACTATCTGCGGCTCGCTGCCTTGTAGCGGTTTAAAATTGAGTCAGCTATAATGTGTGCATGGCTTTGATTAGATGAATAATGATGACCGTTCAATTTTATATTTTGAAATTATTATCGCGTTTACCGTTGTGGGCGTTGCACACTTTGGCGCAGATATTGGGTATGGTGGCGTATTACGCTGTGTCGCCGCGCCGCAAGGTGGGCGAAATTAATTTAGCCAAATGCTTTCCCGAATTGCCCAATTCAGAACGCACACGCCTGCTCAAGCAACATTTTCAACACATGGCAATGTTGATTTTGGAATATGGCAAATACTGGTACGCACCTGCCGATGAATTAAAAAACATGGTGCATTATCAAGATAAACAGATATTAGACCATGCGTTAGCGCGTGGCGATAAAGTGATTTTACTTTATCCTCATTTTACTGCGTTTGAAGCGGCGGTGTATGCGCTCAATCAAGACGTGCCATTGATTAGCGTCTATTCCCACCAGAAAAATAAGGTGTTAGACGAACAAATTTTGCGCGGACGACATCGCTACAACCGCGTTTTTTTAGTGGGACGTACCGAAGGTTTACGCGCCATCATCAAAAAAATTAAAAGTGAAGATGCGCCGTTTCTTTATTTGCCTGACCAAGATTTTGGCGCAAAAGAATCGATTTTTGTTGATTTTATGGGCGTGAATACGGCGACCATCACGGGATTAAGCCGCATTGCCAAAATGACTGATGCTAAAGTGATTCCGTTGATTCCGACCCGATTGCCCGATGGCACGGTAAATTTGCGTTTTTATCCTGAATGGCAAAATTTCCCCAGCGATGACCCCGTCGCCGATACGCAGCGCATGAATGATTTTATCGCTGAACGTGTTCGTGAGCAGCCCGAACAGTATTATTGGCTGCATAAGCGGTTTAAAACGCGTCCAGAAGGGGAAGTGTCGTTTTATCAGAAACGTTAAATTCAGGCAGCCTTTTGATTATACGACTATAAAATCACAACATCGTCATTCCCGCGCAGGCGGGAATCTATTTGTAAATTTAACCAATTTATTTAAAAATAAAAGGTTGTGTTGATTTGGTTTGGATTCCCGCCTGCGCGGGAATGACGATGTATTTACTTGTTCAAATCGCATTGAACGTTTTGTCGTGTACTGAACGGCAGTTTGAAATGTTTATTCAATTTTTAATTTGTTTGGTAGAGCGGATTTGATATCCGCCTTATTTTTTAATTATTTGAAATTATTATATTTTTATGCAATCTTCAATCTGTCAATTAAAACGCGAACCGTTCCGTGCCACTCACCTAAAAGCGTGGGTGTGGCGGCAAGACGCCACGTTCCCGTTCAGAATTGAAATGTGTTTTTATGATACGGGTCATCACATTATCTGATAACGAAATCGTCTTCAAATGAGCTGAAATGGTTGTTTCGTGAGCAAAAGCAAATGGCAGGCAGCCTGAAAAAATGTAGTCGTGTGAAATAAATTACTTGAAAAGCATTCTGCCTTTACGTTATATTAACAATATGATTTTAGGTGGGGCAGTTTGAATGGGCTTATTTTGATGAATTGGTTCTTTCAGGCAGCCTGAATATTTCATTATCAAACACAAAGGAAACAATGATATGAGCGCAGCAGAACGTATTCGCCACGCAGGTTTACGCGAAAAAATCATGACCGCAGAACAAGCGGCAGAATTTGTACAAAATGGCATGAATGTTGCCATTACAGGTTTTACGGGCGCAGGCTACCCGAAATTGTTGCCAACCGCGATTGCCGAAAAAGCCAAAGCAGAACACGCAGCAGGTCGCCCATTCAGCATTGGCATGATTACGGGCGCATCTACCGCGCCTGAATGCGATGGCGTGTTAGCCGCCGCCAACGCCGTGCATTTCCGCAATCCATTCCAATCTGACCCCACCTTGCGTAACAACATCAACGCAGGCAATATCGCTTATCAAGACATGCACTTATCGCATGTAGAACAACAAATGCGCCAAGGTTTTTATGGTGATTTTGATTTGGCGATTATTGAAGTTTCAGGCATTACCGAAGACGGCAAATTGATTCCTGCGATGGGTATTGGTCATGCCAACGAGGCGTTGAAAGCCGCTAAAAAAGTGATTGTAGAAGTGAATGTGGCGCAAAACGCTAAATTGGAAGGTATGCACGACATTCAATTTGACATTGGTGTGCCACCTTATCGCAAACCGATTCCAATTGTTGGTCCATTTGACCGCATCGGTTCGCCTTATTTGGAATGCGATTTGGACAAAATCGTGGCAGTGGTTTTGACCGACAGTGGCGACCGCAACAGCAAATTTGCCGACCCAGACGAAAACTCAAAAGCGATTGCCGCGCAAATCATTGATTTCTTTAATCATGAAGTGAAAGCTGGTCGCTTGCCGAAAAACCTGTTGCCATTGCAATCAGGCGTGGGCAACGTGGCAAATGCAGTAATGGCTGGCTTGTTGGACGCACCATTTGACGATTTGACAGGCTACACCGAAGTATTGCAAGACGGTATGTTGGATTTGATTTTGGCGGGTAAAATGAAACACGCTTCGGCAACCGCTTTGTCGTTCAGCCCAGACGCATTGCAACGTTTCAATGACAACATTGATTTCTTGCGCGACAAATTGATTTTGCGCCCAATGGAATTTACCAACAATCCAGAAGTCATTCGCCGCTTGGGCATCATTGGCATGAACGCCATGATTGAAGCCGACATTTACGGTAACGTGAACTCAACCCATGTAATGGGTACAAAAATGATGAACGGTATCGGCGGTTCAGGCGACTTCACGCGCAACGCGTTCTTCTCGTTCTTCGTGTCGCCATCGGTGGCAAAAGACGGTGCGATTTCTTGTATCGTGCCAATGGTTTCACACCACGACCACACCGAACACGATGTGATGTTCATTGTAACCGAACAAGGTATGGCAGATTTGCGCGGCAAATCCCCACGCCAACGCGCTCAACTCATCATTAATAATTGTGCGCACCCAGATTACCGCGATATGTTGCGTGATTACTACGACCGCGCAGACAAATTGGCGCAATCTAGCAAGAGCTTGCACACGCCACATTTGTTGATGGAAGCCTTGTCTTGGCATCAACGCTTTGTGGAAACAGGCGATATGCGTATCAAATAATGTGATTGTTTAAAAATAATATTCAGGCAGCCTGAAAATAAAATATACTGTTATTTCGGCTGCCTGAACATATGATATGTTCCGCTTATTACATAAAAATTATCAAAAATATAAAGATAAAATTAAAATATTACCAACTATTATC
>JBHARQ010000168.1:0-4621 GCA_041831015.1 Simonsiella sp.
AAGTTGACAATAAAAAATATAATTTATCCCATTCTGGTGAAACAGTTTATTATTCAAGTAGTAGTAAAACTGGTGGAACCACCTTAAAAGGAGTTAAATTTAAAAATAATCAACTTATTGATAGTGATAATAATGCTTTGAATAATTTTCAAATTGCTCAAAAACTTCCATCTAATTAACTTGCATAGTATCTACTGTACATTATTACTATGGGCATAGCGTGGTGCGCGGCAAGACGCGCGTTCCCGACAAATCACAACAAACCTTTCAGGCTGCCTGAATTTAATTTGTTCGCTGGACGCGTAGTCCAAATAAAAAAACGCGATTATTTTCAATAGTCGCGTTTTTTTGTGCCGAATTTTTTCCCCAATCTGTTTGATTTGGTTCTATAATCCGCGCCGCGTAAAGTCAGTGCTTTACGTCAGCCCTGCGGCTGTTTTTTTCTTCAACAAAACCACGAGAGATGATAACAGAAGGTAATTCTCAAGAATTGCCCACGACACTTTTCTTCCCTTTTAATAAGGACTTAATTTAATGAACAACACCCCTGTTACGCCCATTCAAGCAAGTAACGAATACTACATCAATCGCCAAAATGCGATGGAGTCTAATGTTCGCAGCTATCCGCGCAAGCTGCCTTTGGCAATCGCCAAAGCGCAAGGCTGCCGCGTGATTGATGTGGAAGGCGCAGAATATCTGGATTGCTTGGCTGGTGCGGGTACGTTGGCTCTGGGGCATAACCACCCTGCCGTGATTGAAAGCATTCAAGATGTTTTGGCAAGTGGTTTGCCCCTGCATACTTTGGATTTGACCACGCCTTTGAAAGACGCGTTTACCGAAGCGTTGTTGTCGCATTTCCCTGAAAATTATGTGCTGCAATTTTGCGGCCCATCAGGCGCAGACGCGGCAGAAGCGGCAATTAAGTTGGCAAAAACTTATACAGGTCGCGCCAATGTGATTAGTTTTTCAGGTGGCTATCATGGCATGACGCATGGCGCATTGGCTTTAACAGGCAATTTGGGCGCGAAAAATGCCGTGAATAATTTGATGGCTGGTGTGCAATTTATGCCGTATCCGCATGAATACCGTTGCCCGTTGGGGATTGGTGGCGAAGCGGGTGTGGACGCATTAACTTATTATTTTGAAAACTTTATTGAAGACGTAGAAAGCGGCGTGGTAAAACCTGCTGCCGTGATTTTGGAAGCCATTCAAGGCGAAGGCGGTGTGGTTACCGCGCCTGTGAAATGGTTACGCAAAATCCGCGAAGTTACGCAAAAACACGGCATTGTGTTGATTTTGGACGAAGTGCAAGCGGGTTTCTGTCGTTCGGGCAAAATGTTTGCGTTCCAACACGCGGATATTGAGCCTGATGTGGTGATTATGTCCAAAGCGGTGGGCGGCAGTTTGCCGTTGGCGGTGTTGGCAATCAAAAAAGAATTTGACGCGTGGCAGCCTGCTGGACACACAGGCACATTCCGCGGCAACCAAATGGCAATGGCAACAGGTTTGGCAACTTTGCGCGTGTTGAAAGAGCAAAATTTGGCAGACAATGCGCGTGAACGTGGCGATTTCATTCAAGCTGAATTGAAAAAATTGGCGCAAGAATTGCCGTGCATTGGTAATGTGCGCGGTCGTGGTTTGATGATTGGCATTGAGATTGTGGACGAGCGTTTGCCGCAAGACCACATGGGTGCGTATCCTGCGGACGCGGCGTTGGCGGTGGCGATTCAGAAAGCGTGTTTCCACAACAAATTGTTGTTGGAGCGTGGCGGACGCGGTGGTACGGTGGTGCGTTTGTTGCCGCCATTGATTATCACGCATGACGATTGCGTGGAATTGTTGGCGAAATTCAAACAATCGGTATTGGACGCGCTGAAAGAAGTACGCGGTTAAAACACCTTTCAGGCAGCCTGAAAATAGTTCCAATGTTTTCAGGCTGCTTTTGATTTGTAGAACATGGCGTATCGCCGCCATACCCACTCTTTTAGGTGGTTGGCAAATCAAAGGTATGTTCTCCGTAGTATCAGAATGGCATTTCAGGCAGCCTGAAACGCCCAACCAACCCTACGGAGCGCAAAACTCAAACGCACCACCCACCTAAAAGCGTGGGTGCGGCGGCAAGACGCCGCGTTTCCATCAAATAAAAGAAACGGTTTTTCAAGCTGAAATACATCATTTTTTATGTCGCTGGACGCGTAGTCCTTTCAGGCAGCCTGAAAAATCAACCCCAAATCAAAGGATTCCCCATGACTCACTTATCTCAACACCAACGCGCCTTGTTGTGCGCTGCGCCACAATCTCGCGCCGACTACGAAACCGCCATGAAACAAGCCGTAGATGCCGTTTCTGCATGGCTGGGCGAAGACAAAATGTACACAGGCGGCAGTATCCGCGAATTACGCGCACAAGTTTCGTTTCAGCCTACCGCGCAAGGTCTTGGTTTACAAGAAACCTTGTCACGCTTGAACCATTTGTTTTTAAACAAAAGTTTGAAAGTTCATCACCCCCATTCTTTGGCGCATTTGCATTGCCCGACTATGGTCGCCAGCCAAGTTGCCGAGGTGTTGATTAACGCCACCAATCAATCTATGGATTCGTGGGATCAAAGCCCAGTCGGTTCGCTGATGGAAGTGCAACTGATTGATTGGTTACGCCAAAAAACAGGTTACGGCAACGGCACGGCTGGCGTGTTCACATCTGGCGGTACGCAATCCAACTTGATGGGCGTGTTGCTGGCGCGTGATGCGTGTGTAGCAAAACATTGGCGCAACGAACACAACCAAGAATGGTCGGTACAACGCGATGGTTTGCCAGCCGAAGCCTTGTCGCGTGTGAAAGTGCTGTGTTCTGAAAACGCGCATTTTTCCGTACAAAAAAACATGGCAATGATGGGCATGGGTTTTCAATCGGTCGTAACCGTGCCGTGCAACGACAAAGGACAAATGGACATCGCCGCCCTACAAAACATCGCCGAACAATTACGCGCTAACGGCAAAATCATCGCCTGTATTGTGGCAACCGCAGGCACAACTGATGCAGGCGCGATTGATGATTTGGTGGGCATTCGTGCGGTGGCTGATGCGTTTGATGCGTGGGTACATATTGATGCGGCTTGGGGTGGCGCGTTGTTGTTGTCGCACAAATACCGTGATTATTTGAACGGCATTGAATTGGCGGATTCAGTAACGCTGGATTTCCACAAACATTTCTTCCAAAGCATTTCGTGTGGTGCGTTTTTGTTGAAAGACGAGCGCAATTTCCGCTTTATGCACTACGAAGCCGAATATCTCAATTCCGCTTACGATGAAGAACATGGCGTACCGAATTTGGTGTCCAAATCATTGCAAACCACGCGCCGTTTTGACGCGCTGAAATTGTGGTTTACCTTGGAAGCCTTGGGTGAAGATTTGTATGCGTCCATGATTGACCATGGCATTGATTTATCGCAACAAGTGGCGCAATTTATTCGTGAACAAGACGATTTGGAATTGCTGTTGAATCCGACTTTTGCGTCTGTGTTGTTCCGTGTTCGTCCGCAAAACTACCCTGCGGAATCGTTGGACGCGCTCAATCAAAACGTGGCGGACAGCTTGTTTGCACAAGGCGAAGCGAATATTGGCGTAACCAAAGTGAATGGCGTGCAATCGCTGAAAATGACCTTGTTAAGCCCGATTGCGACTTTTGATAATGTGCAAAAACTGTTGGCGCAAGTTTGTACGGAAGCGGCAGCGATTGGCGATGCCGTGAAAGCAGGAACGTATCAACCTGTGATTGATTAATAAATTGAAATGCGTTTCAGGCAGCGAGAAAAGTGCGTTTAGCATCTTTCAGGCTGCCTGAATTTTTGACGGGAACGCGCGTCTTGCCGCGCACCACGCTTTTGGGTGTGTGGCGCGTTGTCATTTCGCGCTTCGTAGTGTAGATTGGGCTTTTTAGGCAGCCTGAAAACAAAAAATGCCGTTTGAATTCCAACAAACGGCATTTTCTTTATCTCGCTAAACGTAATTGCAAATTCAATTTAAAATAAAATTTCCCATTTTCCTGATACACCAAACCAAAACGATGACGCGATGATGACGGGGTATCAAAAAAAGTATGCTGATAGAAAAAATCTTTTAATACACTGTCTTTGTTGGTGTGATAAAACACCAATTCGCCATTTTCATTGACCAATAAAACGGAATTAGCGGTTAAATTTCCGTCCCATTCATGAGTTGGGAAAATGCCTAACATACTGGATTTAATAAAATCCTTTAAACGACAATGGATTTGGTCGCGTTGATTTTGTTCGGCAATTTTTTGTTCAGGATAATCGGCTAAACGATTGCCCATTTCTTTTTTGAAAAAAGACAATAATGCGTCTGCCAAAATTTCAGGCATACAACTATCTACTTTTCGCAAAGATAATTGATAAGTAGGATTTTCGCATTGAATAAACGATAATTTTCCACCTAATTCAGCGATTTTTTGCAAGCGGTCTTTAATTTTGGCTTTACTATTGATTTGGTTGATTTGTTCCATATCAGAAACAGAAATACCTTCAATTTGATAAATAAAATTAGTCGCTTGCGAAGCATTAATCAAAGTAGGTGCGTTACCTAAAAACGATTTAATACTGCTA
>JBHARQ010000169.1:0-2601 GCA_041831015.1 Simonsiella sp.
ATCCGCCCAATCTAAACTACGGAGAACGCGCCGTTCCGCGCCACAAACCTAAAAGCGTGGTGCGCGGCAAGACGCGCGTTCCCGTTCAAAATCAGGCTGCTTGAACGGTCATGGGTTCGTTTAATCGGTGCAGGGCATCGTAGCATGGTTGCAACAATTCGCTAATCATAAGCAGTTGTTGCCAGAGTACTTGGTTTTGGGTGCTATTGTCGGTTTCGCCTGCAAAAACGGGTTGGGGGCTGCTGGGGCGCAGTTGTTCTAAATCGTTTTGTAGGGCAATCACGGCTGCCTGAAAATCTGGTGATGATAATTGGTTAATTTGGCTCAATAAATCGGCAATTTTTTGTCCTGCAATAAAGAAGGGGAATAAAAATTGGGTTTCATCGTCATCACGCTGGATTTTGTCGCGGAATGCGCCCAATGCGGAAATGTAGCTAATTAATGAGTAGTTGATTTTTAACAGTAAAAATCCATCTTTTAGCCGTGAACCAAATTTTTCGGGGTCGCCTGACATATCGGATAAGACGCTGGATAGGGATGCCGCGCTGTCTTGGCTTGAACGTCTGGCTTGACGGTATTCTAGGCTGTCGGTTTGGGTGTATTCTTGTAATTCGTTTAACACGGCTTTCAGGAAGCCGCCGTTGCTGCGAATGGCGGCGGCACTGGTTTTGTCCAAGGCAACGTATTTCCAGTCTGGCCACAGGAAATAGACGGCTGCACCTGCAATGGTCGCGCCAATAATGGTGTCCAGTACGCGTGGCACGATAAAGTGGCTCATGTCATGCCCTGCCACGGAAAAACCTAAAATGGCTTGAATGGTAATAAAAAAGGTGGAAAAGCTGTGTTTGTTGGTGCGAAACAGGAAAAACAGCGACAGCATGGCAACAATGAGGACGAGTTTGACTTCTAATGTTAAATCAAATGCTGACAGCAATATGGAGCCGACTAATACGCCTGCAACGGTGCCTAAAATACGTTGAATCAAACGCATTTGGGTGGCGGAATAGTTGGGCTGGCAGACATACACGGCGGTCAGTACAATCCAATAGCCAAAATGTAAATCTTCTTGTGGCAATTTGAAAGGCAGCCAATCGGTACGAATTTCAGGCATCCAATATACAAAGCTGGAACACAGGCAGACACTGATTGCCATACGCACGGCATGGCGAAATACGGGCGATTGTAGGCTGGCTTGTTTTTGTAAACGTCGCCATGCGCCTTTTAATCCGCCTGTTTCGGGCGACCAGAGGCGATGTTTGATGTCGCGCATGGTGGAAGATTGGGTATCGGTTTCTTGATGTTGTCGCCCTAAATGGTTGAATTGGTGGCTAACGTGCATGATGTTGTCCAGCAAGCGTTGAACGCGATAGGGGGCAATGTTTTCATCGGCATGATGCGGTTGATTGGCATAATGTTGTAATGATGCTTCGGCGCCCAAAGTGGCGCGTTCTAATTTGGGCGTGTACTGGTAGTCGGTTTGCGTTTTCAGGCTGCCTGAAAATTCGCGGCACGCTTGCGCTTGTAAACGCAGCAATCTTTGAATGCGAAAAATCAAATCGCTGTATTTCATTTGTTCCGCAAACGCTTGATAATGCACATGGCTGGAACTGATGCGTTCATGAATATCCTGCGCGATAAAGTAGTAGCGCAGCATTTTAGTGGTACGCGGATGACGGTGTTGCCCTTTCATGCGGTAAAACAGGGCATTTTGGCAAGCGGCAAATGCGGTGATGACTTGCGTGTTATTCATTGCCAAATCAATTTGTTTTTTCTCTAAAAAATCTGTTTCATCTGGGTCAAAAAAATCGGCTTTGGTGTCTAAATATTTTGCCAATGCGGAATATGCGGTTGCCATATTTTCCTGTACAGGACGATGCGGAAACACACTGTACACCAGCAAACTCGCCAAACTATGCAACAACGCACCGCACAACATTAAACTCGTGCTGATATACCATTTCACATTCGCATCATGCGACAATGAGGTATAAACGGCTACCACCAATGTGGCAAATGCAATGGTACGATACCGATTACCCGCCGCACCAAACATGGTAAAAATAAATGCCAATGCGGTAAACGTGGTTACCAACAACACGGGTTGAGTGAACGTAATCTGCACCGCCAGCGAACTCATGGCAAACGTCAGCATGGAAAAGGCGATGTTTTTCAATCTGCCCGAAAAGCCATTGTCCAAATCCACCAAACCGCCTGCCAAAATTCCCAAAATCAATGGCGATAAATACGACGCCCACCAACCATAGCAATAGACAGTACCCGTTACCACGCCCGCGCTAATTAAAACGGGCATGGTGGCAATCACTTTGGGATTAATGGGAGGCGTACGCATAATCAAATCAATATATTAAAATAAAATTAATCAAATTCATTAAAACAATTAAAATTTAAAGAAACACGAAAAGCTGGGTCATCTGATTTCCCAGCTTGTATGATATTCTGATTGTCTTGCAATATACGACAAACATTTCAATGTTACCTGAAACCTACCCCCTCCCCTGCGGCGCGGGGGAGGGTTGGGGTGCGAGTGTTGAGTTGCCCGAATTTCAATTTGTAGTAGCTTGAAAAACCACCCCCACCCTA
>JBHARQ010000170.1:0-7278 GCA_041831015.1 Simonsiella sp.
CCCTTTGAGTTTTCTCAAAGGGTTTCTTTTTATTCAGGCTGCCTGAAAATAATATGGAAAGCAACATCATGTCCTATTCACTCAATCAACTCAAACTCGACACCGCCTTTGCCCAAGTTGAGCAGGGCAATTACAAAGCGGCATTGCCCACATTGCGCCAATTCGCTGAAGCTGGTGACGTGGATTGCCAATACCAACTTGGTTTCATGTATGAAACAGGTTCAGGCGTCAAACAAGATACCGCATTAGCCAAAAAATGGTACGGTTTGGCTGCCAAACAAGGCGACACCACCTCCCAATTTCTACTCGCTGAATTACATGACGATGACGAAGAATACGAATTGGCGCGCCGATGGTACGCCGCCGCCGCCGAGCAAGGCGACATTGACGCGCAAAACAATTTAGCCCGACTCTATGCGGAAGGCTTGGGAATGCCACAAGATTACGCGATGGCAGCGCACTATTGGCAACTCGCCGCCGCGCAAGATGATGACGAGGCGTTGTATAATTTGGGCGTGGTTTATGATGATGGCTTGGGCTGTGATGCAGATTATGCTCAAGCAGCCGATTATTATCGCCGCGCCGCCGAATTGGGCAATGCTGATGCGATGGTTAATTTAGGATTGTTGTATCAAGAAGGTTTTGGAGTGGCGCAAGATGCCACGCAAGCAGCCGATTTATTTCGCCAAGCAGCAGAATTAGGCGATGATTCCGCACAATTTAATTTGGGCATGAATTATGTAGAAGGTTCAGGTGTACCACAAGATTATGATTTAGCAGAAAAATGGTGGAAACTTGCTGCCAAACAGGGCAATAAAGATGCGGAATTTGCCTTGCAAGAATTAGCAACGGTTCGTGCAGAAGAACAAAAATAATTTTCAGGCAGCCTGAAACAGAAAAACGAGTTATCAAACCAGATAACTCGTTTTGTTTTAAGTCTATTTTACTTAATTATTGTGGTCATTTTGACGGCGCAACATGGCTGGAATTTCAAAATCATCCAATACCGATTGGCTAGAGAAATCAGCCGCAACCAAATTCACACTACGCGTATTGCGACCTGAACGAATCACACCTTCCATGCCTGGTAACACATCAGTAGACGTAATGGTTGGTTGTGGCATACTGCTAGGGCGATTCGCAGTTGGGCGAATGTTGTTGCTCACGCTAGCATGACGATGATTGCTCATCATATCATCTGCACGTTCTGAATTTTCACGCAAACCAGTTGCAATAATGGTAACACGGATGGCATCTTCAGGCATATTCATGTCTTCAGCCGTACCGAATTTCAGTTCAGCATCAGGTGATGCGTAATCGCCTACCACCGACATAATTTCTTGATATTCATCCAAAATCAAGCAATCAGGCGCAGTTGTAATATTCACCAAAACACCTTTTGCACCGCTCAAGCTCACATCATCTAACAATGGACTAGAAATCGCTTGCTCAATAGCGATACGAGCGCGGTCAGAACCTTTGGATTCGCCAATACCCATCATTGCCATACCCACAATGCTCATCATGTTTTTCACGTCAGCGAAATCCAAGTTGATGAACCCTGGGCTGGTCACAATTTCAGAAATACCTGCCACGCCATTACGCAATACATTGTTAGCAGCACGGAATGCTTCGCGTACCGTTGTACCTTTACCCAAAGCTGCCAATAATTTATCGTTTGGCACGACAATTAATGAATCCACATGATTTTTCAAGGTTTCAATACCTTGTTGTGCCACATTAGCGCGTTTGCCTTCGTGTTTAAATGGACGGGTTACCACAGCAACGGTCAAAATGCCCAATTCTTTCGCGATTTCAGCAATCACTGGGGCAGCACCTGTACCAGTACCACCACCCATACCCGTTGTAATAAACAACATATCTGCACCGCTAATGGCTTTTACGATGGCTTCTCGGTCTTCAATCGCAGCAGCACGACCCACTTCAGGATTCGCACCTGCACCCAAACCACGCGTTAAACTTGCACCCAACTGAATTTTATTCGGCGCGATATTGTCCATCAAAGATTGAGCATCGGTGTTTGCGCTGATGTATTCCACCCCTTGAATCGGGTTTTCAATCATATTGTTAATGGCATTGCAACCACCACCGCCCACGCCGATAACTTTGATGACCGCCGGACCCGTAGGGGCTTCCACAAAGTTATAAATCGGTTTATCCATTTTGTAAAACTCCTCATACCCTCGGCGGGGCATGTGTCAAAATCGTTAATTGCCAATATTATAAAGAAGTTTCACTCGCTTGGCAAAGAAACTTCTTCAGCGAAAATTCATCTTTTCAGGCTGCCTGAAATAAGGATTTATAATGTTTTGTTAATCCACTCACGCAAACGGCTAAACCAACTTTGTTGAGGTGGTTCTTCCACATAAGGCGGTTGTTGAATTTGAGAGGGGCGACGTACCTCTTCCGTACTTTCAGGAGCAGGCTCTGGCGCAAAAATATCCACATTCACTTTTTTCAAAATATTGCGGCGACTAGAATTGGAAATCCCCGCACTTTGACTTTGTCCTTGATTATGGCGTTCTTTTGCGGCTTGTAACAAACCAATCACGGTTGAATAACGCGGATTACGAACACGCTCTGATAAACCTGCCATTTCAGGCGGTACACCAATGCGTACAGGCAAATCAAAAATTTCCTCTGTCAGCTCAACCATGCCACGCAATAAAGACGCACCACCCGTCAATACGATACCTGAAGTCAATACTTCTTCTGGGAAACCAGAACGGCGCAATTCATTTAAAGTCAATTCCAAAATTTCTTCCACGCGCGGCTGAATCACACTTGCCAACACACGGCGTGAAATTTGACGTGAACGGCGGTCGCCTACGCTCGGCACTTCCACCATATCATCCAAACCTTCAATATTGGCTAATGCCACGCCATAATTGATTTTAATGTATTCCGCAGAATTAGATGGCGTACGCAAAGCATGTGCCAAATCGCGCGTAATTAAATCACCTGCCACAGGAATAACAGCAGTATGACGAATCGCACCATTGGTATAAACCGCAATATCGGTTGTACCACCACCAATGTCAATCACGCAAACACCCAACTCTTTTTCATCTTCCGTTAATACGGCAGACGCGCTGGCGAGTGGTTGCAACATAATGTCATCTACGACCAAACCACAACGTTGCACACATTTTTGAATGTTTTGCATTGCAGTTACCGCGCCCGTAATAATATGAACGCGCGTATCCAAGCGTACGCCACTCATCCCAATCGGTTCGCGTACACCTGGTTGATTGTCAATGATGTATTCCTGCACCACCGTATGTAAAACTTGATGGTCAGGTGGAATATTGACTGCTTTAGCGGTTTCTTTCGCGCGGTCAATATCGGTTTGGGTCACTTCACCATCTTTAATTTTGACCACGCCTTGTGAATTCAGGCTGCGAATGTGATTACCCGCAATCCCTGTTACCAAATGCGTGATTTTACAATCTGCCATGTGTTCTGCTTCCGACATGGCTTGCTTAATGGCTTGTGCGGTGGCATCAATATTGGTAACCATGCCTGCTTTTAAGCCACGAGATGGCGATTGTCCAATGCCGACAATATGGATTTCGTCATCAATCAATTCGCCAATCAAGGCAATCACTTTAGATGTACCGATGTCCAATGCGCTGATATATTGTTTGTTTTCAACCATTTTTATTCATCTCGGTTAATTTGTGAATTTGAATTCTTATTATCTTCTTCAGAATCTGCAACTGCAGAAAGGTTGGCTGGGCGTGTACCACCGCGTGTAGCAAAACCATCGCTATAACGCATATCCACATAATCCAAACCTGTTTGTTCGTTTAAAACATGTTGCCACGCATCGACAAATCGTCCCATGCGTGTATTGACATCTTGTTTGCCCAATCGTACTTCTACCCCATTATTCAACATCATTGACCACGATGCGCGTGGGGTATATTGTAAACGCAGAATGCTCAAACTCAAAGGCTTTAATTCATCAGCAAAATTCTTATACTGAATCGCCATTTGTGGCAAAACATTCACTTCGCCATCAAATTCAGGCAGCTGGTCGCCTTGATAATTGGCTTGAAAAATTTTACCTTCTCGATCAACCAAACCTGCCGTATGTCCATCACGAATCCAACGTGCTACAGGTTCATGCTCTTTAACGGTTAAGCGGACGGTAGCAGGTAGAATACGCTCAATTTTAACATCACTTACCCATTCCGTCTGCAAAGCAGCCGTTTGCGCCGCCGCCAAATCAACATGAAAATAGCTGCCTGAAAGATGTGGTTTAACTGCTTCAAACAATTTTTCCTTATCCACATACTTTAATGGCATATCAGGGCGAACCCCCATCATATCAACTGTAGAAATCTGGAAATAGCTGATATTCATACCAAAACGAATCAATGCCACCAGCAATAATACACCAATCAGACCAAATATGCCTTTCCAAGTGGTGCTGCTGAACCCTCGTTCATTATACTTCATAAGCTGTCTTCAAAATATCAATACATAAATCCGCAAATGCGACACCTTCCACCTGCGCTGATTTAGGAATTAAACTGTGGCTGGTCATCCCTGGTAAGGTATTGACTTCTAAAATATACAATTTTCCATGCTCATCGCGCAGAAAATCAACACGTCCACAATTATTACCACCACCAATCGCAGCAAATGCTTTTAACGCCAAATCGCGCATTAATTGCTCATCATCCGCACTCAAATCGGACGGACACAAATAGACGGTGTCATTACGATTGTATTTGGCATCATAATCATAGAATTCATTTTTTGGGATAATGCGAATGCTGGGAAACGCCTTACGATAAATCACGCCGCAAGTGTATTCTCCACCCGACATAAATTTTTCGGCTAAAATTTCACCATGCATTTGTTGGTAGCGTAATTCTTGATATTTTTGTTGTAATTCACCAACAGTTTTGACTTTATACACGCCAACGCTGCTGCCTTCTGCCGCAGGTTTGATGAATAATGGCAAACCCAATTCGGCTTCAACCGCCGCAAAATCGGAGTCATCATGCAATACGGCAAACGGTGGCACAGGCAAACCCAATGCCAACCACAATAATTTACAACGATATTTATCCATCCCCAATGCCGATGCTAACACACCACAACCTGTATAAGGGATATTTAAAGTTTCCAATACGCCTTGAACCGTACCGTCTTCGCCATAACTGCCATGCAATGTATTGAATGCAATATCAAAACCTTGCGCTTTTAAATCAAATAATTCATGATCCGCAGGGTCAAAAGCATGCGCATCAACGCCCTTGCTTTTCAGCGCTGCCAAAATGGCATTGCCGCTATTGAGCGATACTTCGCGCTCCGATGAGAATCCACCCATCAAAACAGCTACTTTACCAAAATCCTGCGTCATGATTATATTTTCCTTTAATTTTAAATTTGCGATTTTTCAGGCAGCCTGAATATTCAAACTGCCCTATTCTATTCGTTTTTTATACTGATTCAGCTTGACTTAAATCCACCAATGCTTGCGCGGCACGGTTAATGCTGCCTGCACCCATGGTTAACACCACATCGCCATCTTGTAAAAAGTTTAATAAGGTGCTTGGCAATTCACCCACATCTTCACAGAACACGGGTTCAACGCGTCCTAATTGACGAATGGCACGCGCCAATGCTCGACCATCGGCATGAGAAATCGGTTGCTCGCCTGCGGCATAGACTTCAGTCAGCATCACAAAATCCGCGCTGCTCAATACTTTGGCGAAATCATCTAATAAATCGCGTGTACGCGTATAACGATGTGGCTGGAACGCCAATACCAAACGGTTTTCAGGATACGCACCACGCGCAGCCGCCAATGTAGCCGCCATTTCAACAGGATGATGTCCATAATCATCAATAATCAATGCTTTGCCGCCAGCAGGTAATTGAATGTCGCCATAACTTTGGAAACGGCGACCCACACCGCTAAAGCTTTCTAAACCTGCTTGAATCGCTGCCACATCGGCTTTACATTCCAAAGCAATGCCGATACTTGCCAAAGCATTCAAGACATTATGTCGCCCCGGCATATTCAGCAAGACATCAAACACCAAAGGCTCATCATTTTGACGGCGAACATGGGCAGTAAATTTCATTTGTGCGCCAACGGCTTCTACATCAGTTGCGTAAATGTCTGCGCTATCGTCATCAATCGCATAAGTGGCATACGGCTTTTTCAGTTGCGGCAAAATGGTTTGAACGTGCTGACTTTCTTTGCATAAAAATGCTTTACCATAAAATGGCATACGATGAACAAAGTCAATAAATGCTTGATGTAATTTATTCACATTGTGGTCGTATGTGTCCATGTGGTCTTCATCAATATTGGTAACCACTGTGAATACTGGCGATAAGTACAAAAATGACGCATCGCTTTCATCGGCTTCTGCCACGATATGATGACCCGAACCCAACTTGGCATTCGTACCTGCCGCTGTCAATTTGCCACCAATCACGAAAGTTGGGTCAAGTCCCGCCGCGCCCAAAATGGATGCGGTCAAACTGGTGGTCGTGGTTTTGCCATGCGTACCTGCGATGGCAATGCCATCTTTGAAACGCATCAATTCTGCCAACATCATGGCTCGTGGAATCACGGGAATATGACGTTCCAATGCAGCCAATACTTCTGGATTATCAGGCTGAACGGCGGTGGAAGTAACCACCACTTCTGCGCCATCAATGTGTTCGGCGGTATGCCCAGGGAAGACTTGCACACCAATCTGATTTAAATGACGTGTTACCGCACTTTGTGCTTGGTCTGAACCCGATACTTTGAAGCCGAGATTGTGCAACACTTCGGCAATGCCGCACATGCCCGAGCCACCAATACCAACAAAATGGACATGATTTATTCTGCTTTTCATAGTGTTATTGCTCCGTTTGGGGTTCAGTTGAGCGCGGTTTGTCTTCGCGCCGAAAATCCGTTATTTTAAAGGTGTTACGCTGATTTGACTATGTTTTTTTGTATTTTTTTTGCAACGATTGAATTGTGTTTTGAAATCATTTATTTATTTTTTGAAAATTTTCAGGCTGCCTTTCAGCACACGACAAAAATTTGAAACTGGGAAATCAAAGGTTTTACGCTCTATCGCCTCACAAGCAACAGAGCGCAAGCCGTCAAATTTACCACTTATTTTTTGTCATATACTAAAAGACTGCCTGAAAATTATCTTTCGGGTAGTTATACTATACTAATCATTAGGTTTTGATAAAATTCGCATATTCGAATTTAAACGGATAAATTCATCA
>JBHARQ010000171.1:0-2825 GCA_041831015.1 Simonsiella sp.
CTGTACTTGACGTTTACCTTCTTGGCGAACTACTAAGAAATCCTTAGTAGTTAAAATTTCATCAATTTCTTGCTCCTTATAAATATTTTTAAGGTGCATTAAAACGTTTTCTGGCGTTGTTCCAAATAGTTCTGCCATTTGAAGTTGCGTAAGCCATACTGTTTCATTATCCAATGAAACCTGTAAGGAAATTTTGCCGTCTGCGAACGTATAAAGTTGAATTTGATTTTGCATAATTGAGCCTATAAAACTAATTATTCTCTGTATTTGCCAACTGCCGAAAAAAACTCGATAGTTAAATTTGAAGTTGTAAGAAATCCTTAGTGGTTAAAATCCAACCAATCATTTTGAGCTGTTGCATTTTTGCAACGGTTAAATTTTGTGTAAACATAGAATAAAACCGAAATCAAGAAAACAACAAGCGGTGATTTTTTCGATCAAGATCACAAAAATAAAAAGTGCGGTGTATTTTTTAAGTGATTTTTAAATCAATCAAATTATTCATTTGCAAAATCAGCTCATATCGCTTAGCATATTTATACTTACTTTATATAAGTAATTGCAAAAATGTAATTATTAAATTTAGGGATAAAAATGGAAAAATTTTCTAATTCTATCGAACGTGGTTACGTGTTATCGGCGCAATGTCCTTCTCGTGAGATTTTGCAACATCTGACTAACCGTTGGGGTGTGTTGGTGATGATTGTGTTGATGAAAGGCACAAAACGGTTTAGTGAAATTCGCCGTGAGATTGACGGTGTGAGTGAGCGTATGCTGACCCAAACGTTACAACAGTTGGAGCAAGACGGAATGCTTAACCGCAAATCCTACAACACCGTTCCGCCACACGTTGAGTATTCGCTGACGGATTATGGCAAAGAGGCTGGCAGTCGCCTTGCGAATTTAGTGGATTGGTTGGAAGAAAATTTGAACGGGATTTTGAAAAGTCAAAAGAAATAGCCATTTGCAAGCGGTGGGATTTTGGGAGAGATTTGCAAAATCCCAGGTTTTTAACTTTTACTTCGATTTTTCCATGGCTTTGCGTGACATTTTCAGCACCATTTTACGAGGCAAGAATGGAATGACCCACTCTAATGCAAATTTCAATTTAGCTTCATTAAACGCCACCAATTCGCCTTTCATCATGGCATTGTAACCGTATTCAGCGACTTCTCGTGGTGTTTTAGCATTTTTCCATGCATCAACACCTTGTAAGTCGCCCGCGTTTACAAATCCTGTTGCAACAGCACCAGGACAAAGTGCGGTTACCGTTACACCAAATTCTGCGACTTCTTCGGCAATGGCTTGGCTGAAAGACGTGACATAGGCTTTGGTGGCGTAATACACCGCTTGCAACGGGCCGGGCATAAACGATGCCGTTGATGAAACATTTAAAATTTTACCACGACGGCGTTCGACCATACCTTTTAGATAAAGGTGGCTTAATTCTGTTAAGGTGGTAATGTTTACTTGGATCATTTGTTGTTCTTTGGCTAAATCACGCTCAAAAAAGCGACCGTGTCCGCCAAAACCTGCATTATTGATCAAAATATCTACCGTAATCCCCTGTGCTTCTGTTTCTGCAAAAATTGCCTGAGCCGCATTAGGAACCGACAAATCTTGGGCGATAACCCACGCTTTGACGTCATATTCTGCAGTTAATTCCTGCGCGAGCTGTTCCAATTTCTCTTTTGAACGAGCCACCAACACCACATCGCCACCTTTTTGAGCGTGAATTTTTGCTAGTTCCAAACCGATACCGTTTGATGCACCTGTAATCAATGCTGTTTGTTTCATTTTTTATCCTTCATTGTTTTTGCTTTTGATGGAGTGTATTATTCCGTAAAATTTCGATATGAAAAAGGTAAAAAAGGGCTTAATAATGGCAAAAATAGGAAATGCACAAGAAATCCCTACACTGCAATCGGCACTTGAAATTTGTCTGTTTAGTGAATTTAGCCAAAGCGAGCTGCATGCTGATGAATTAGCACGAGAAATGCTCGCCGAGCAACACCGCTTTGATTTTTATGTTTGGCTGTGGGTAACAGAAGGAGAATGCCCGCATTTGCTTGATTTCCAAACTGTTACGCAACGAACCGGAGAATGGTTGCTGATCCGTCCACAACAAGTTCATCACTTTCTGGCGATGGACGGCTGGGACGGTTGGGGATTATCTTTTCCAGCCGAATGGGTTTCTGCTGATTTAGTTTCAATTTGGCAACAACTGCCACAAAAGCAGTCTGTCACCGCCGAGCAAGCCCCTTTATTGCAACTGGCGTTACAGCAGCTCAAACAATATCGCTACTTTGAATGGCAAGAGCAAAATTATCAGCCCTTATTACAAATGCAGCTGCACACTTTTTTGACCTTGCTCAACACCCTTTATGCAGAAAAACAGCCACAAGAAGACCGCCAAAATCAACGTTGGCAACGCTTTTCTCAGCTGTTGGAACAACATTTTTGCACGCAACATCAAGTCCAATTTTATGCAGAGCAACTCGGCTGTACAGAAAAAACGCTTGGTTCAACCTGTTTAGCGCATACAGGGCAGCCTGCCAAAATGGTTATCAACCAACGTTTGCTACTTGAAGCCAAACGTTTACTGGTACATACCCAAAAATCCGTAAAACACATTGCCTTACAACTTGGTTTTGAAGAAGCCACTCACTTTAATAAATTCTTCAAAAAATACGAACAATGTACGCCAAAAGGCTTTCGGGAAACCTATTTGGCGTAATAATAAGAGAAGGGAATTTAGCAAAATAATACTAAATTCCCACCACACATTTTAACGAATATCTGCGTAAAGACCGTTTTTCGTACAA
>JBHARQ010000172.1:0-5341 GCA_041831015.1 Simonsiella sp.
ACTTTTAAACCGCTACAGCGTTGGCTCGCCTTGCTGTACTATTTGTACTATCTGCGGCTCGCCGCCTTGTAGCGATTTATTGTGAATCAGCTATATTTTAAATAATTTAAAAATCAAAGCAGATATGAAATCCAGCCTAGGGGTTAATGTGAGTGTAAATCTAAATTTAAATTAATATAATATTTTGTTTTAAAATAAATTTCTTAAATTTAAATATGAGTTATCTATGTATCAATAATGATACCTTTATTTTTGTTGTATATTTTCAGGCAGCCTGAAACTCGCTACAATCGCGTTTTTAAATCAAAAGAGACTTGAAATCATGACCGTTAAAACCCGTTTCGCGCCCAGCCCCACAGGTTATTTACACATTGGCGGTGTGCGTACTGCCTTGTATTCATGGGCTTTTGCCAAACATCACGGTGGCGAATTTATGCTGCGTATCGAAGACACCGATTTGGAACGCTCCACGCAAGAATCGGTGGAAATTATTTTACACGGCATGGATTGGGTCGGTTTACACGCTGACAATGCTGATAATATTGTTTATCAAAGCAAAAATCTTGACCGCTACAAAGCCATGATTCAGCAATTATTGCAATCAGGCAACGCCTACCCTTGCTATTGCAGCAAAGAAGAATTGGCAGAAATGCGCGAAAAAGCAGAACGCGAAGGCACGGCTACTTACGACCGCCGTTGGCGTCCCGAAGTCGGCAAAACGCTGCCTGAAATCCCAGCCGACCGTGAACCTGTTATTCGCTTTAAAAATCCGCTAGATGGCGTAACCGTGTGGCAGGATTTGGTCAAAGGCGAAATTAGCATTCCCAATTCCGCGTTGGACGATTTGATTATCGCTCGCGCCGATGGCACGCCCACTTACAATTTCTGCGTGGTGGTGGACGATTTGGACATGGGCATTACCCACGTTATCCGTGGCGATGACCATGTGAACAACACGCCAAAACAACTCAATATTTTCAAAGCATTGGGCGCAACACCACCTGCTTACGGACATTTGCCAATGATTTTAAACGAGCAAGGCAAAAAAATTTCCAAACGCAGTGGCGACACCGTAGCCATTACCGAATATGATGACATGGGCATTTTGCCCGAAGCGATGTTGAACTATTTGGCGCGTTTGGGTTGGGCGCATGGCGATGATGAATTTTTCAATATGGAACAATTTGTTACATGGTTTGATTTGAATGATGTATCTGCCAGCCCTAGTCGCATGGATAGCAAAAAATTGTTCTGGATTAATGGCGAGCATATTAAAGTTGCCGACAATCAGCGTTTGGCAGATTTGGTTGTGCCGCGTTTGGAAAAACAAGGCGTTACCGTTTCAGGTAGCCTGAAATTGGCGGACGTGATTGCGTTGGTTAAAGACCGCGCCCAAGATTTGAATGCGTTGGCGAATGAATGCGCGTATTTCTATGTGAAAGCAACGCCCGACCCTGCCGATGTGGCGAAACATTGGGACGATGAAGCGGCAGCGCGTATGCAGCGTTTTGCCGACAAATTGGCACAATTAGACACTTGGACAGCCGAAAGCATTCACGATTTGTTCAAGCCGTTCTGCGATGAAGAAGGCATTAAAATGGGCAAATTGGGTATGCCGTTGCGTTTGGCGGTGTGCGGCACAGCGAAAACGCCCAGCGTGGACGCGGTGTTGGCATTGATTGGCAAAGATGAAGTGTTGCGCCGTATGCGCGGTTAATGTTCAGGCAACGTTTGAGCTTTATTACACATGAAAAGAGGTGGTTATTTTGAATTTGTACTCTGTACAATTTTAAATAACCACCTCTATTTTATGATTGCTATCATGCACTAAAAATTATCGAATCCGATGCAAAAAGTGCATATGCGTATGATATTGCTGAACAATATCATTAATCACACCTTCTTTGCTCCAAGCCATAATGTCATAATCCTGACCGCCTTGGCTCAAATACACTTCGGCACGATAATATTTTTGCTCTTCATTAACATCGTTTACATCATTAAATTGTGTAATAAACGCTGGCTGAATATGCGCAACTGTTTTGACTTTGTAAACAAAATCAATTTCTTCGCCATGATAAACAGTCAATTCCACTCGCCCTGATTGTTGAGCAAAAACACGCGTTTTTACGCCATTTTTATTTAATTCTTCTGCAACATCTTCACAAGCCTCTTTAACCGTGCTATCAATAAATTGCTGCACACGTTCACGATTAGGAAAATCCATAATCACACGCAAACGTTCACGCCACATATTGCTGCCCATGGCAGGTAAAGGCAAGGTCAAGCTCATTTGCTGTACTTCCAATTTTTGTGCATCTAAATGCAAAGCTTTTATCAAGCCATATATTGCCACCAACAACACGGTAACAAATGGTAATGCGCTGGCAATCGTCATTGTTTGCAATGCCCCCAAACCGCCTGCCAATAGCAACACCATTGCCACGATACCCGTTCCCACCGCCCAATAAATACGATACGCAATCCCACGGCTGCCTTTACCGTGTGCCGTCAGCATATCCATGACCAACGCCCCAGAATCCGCCGATGTGATGAAAAACACCACCACCATAATCAAACCTACTGCCGTCAGCAGTGTGGATAGCGGTAAATATTCAAACATCGCAAATAAAGCAAGCGATACATCTTTATTAACCACTTCACTCAATCGGATAATACGTTGATTTAAAATCATATCAATCGCAGTATTACCAAATACCGTCATCCACAAAAAGGTGAAACCTGTTGGTACCAGTAATACACCTGTAACAAATTCTCGAATGGTGCGACCACGCGAAATTTTCGCAATAAACAAACCCACAAATGGCGACCAACTCAACCACCAACCCCAATATAAAATCGTCCAACCACCAAACCAATCGGTTTTTTCATAAGCATACATATTAAATGTCATGCTGATAATATTAGAGGCGTAATGCCCCACGTTTTGTACAAAAGCTTGTAATAAAAATACGGTTGAACCTGTGAGTAAAATAAAAAACAGTAAAATAACCGCTAAGCCCAAATTCAGCTCTGACAAAATTTTAACACCTTTACCCAAGCCACTAACGACGGATATGGTTGCCAAAGCCGTTACCACAATAATCAATACAATTTGCGTGGGGACATTTACCGCAATTAAATTGGGGAACAGGTAATTTAAACCTGTATTGACTTGTAACACGCCATAACCCATAGATGTTGCCACGCCAAACAGGGTGCCGACCACTGCGAATACATCCACCGCATCGCCCCATTTGCCGTAAATCCGCTCGCCAATCAAAGGGTAAAGCGCGGAACGCAGCGTCAATGGCAAGGAATGCCGATACGCAAAAAACGCTAAAATCAACGCCACAATGGCATAAATTGCCCACGCATGTAAGCCCCAATGGAAAAAGGTTAAACGCATGGCTTGACGTGCGGCATCCACTGTTCCGCCTTGACCAACTGGCGGTGTGAGAAAGTGCATCACGGGTTCGGCTACCCCGAAAAACATCAAGCCAATCCCCATGCCTGCGGAAAACAGCATGGCAAACCATGATAAATTGCTGTATTCGGGTTTGGAATGGTCGGGGCCTAATTTGATGTTGCCATAACGTGAAATGCTGAGATAAATGACGGTCAGCAAAATAATGGCAACCGATAAGATGTAATACCAACTGGCATTATTGACAATCAGCGTTTGCAAGGTTTTGAAAGTGCTGTCTGCTAATTTGGGCGCCATCACGGCAAATAGGATAATCGCCACAATAATGCCCGATGCACTTAAAAATACGCTCGGATTGATGTTGCGTTGCACCAGCCTGTTTGCTGGAATGTTTTTTTCTTGCGACATAACATTTCTCCTAAAAAATTAATCAAATAATACAAAATCATAGATTTTGCATTTTTACCTTAACATAAAAATGAATTGGATGAAAAGGGAAAATTGGTTTTTTGGATTAATTTTTGTTAAATTTGAAAGAATATGTTAATTTATTAGATTTTATTGAAATATTATTTTAATGATTTTGTGGCTTGATTCACCACTCACCATCACAACGGGCGCAGCGTGGGTGCGGCGGCAAGACGCCGCGTTCTGGCAAATATTCAGGCAGCCTTTCGGTACACGACAAAATTTAAATCGTGCTACATGGAGCGGCGACGGCTCGTCGCCAACAATTGAATTTTATCAAAATGAAATTGATGGGATATTTGAAATATGGCGACGAGCCGTCGCCACTCCATTTTTGTCGTGTACTGAAAGGCAGCCTGAAAATGAAATTTCGGCTAAAATTGTTTTTTTCTCACTTCTGAAATAGGGTCATGTTATGAACACGCTCGCATTAGCCAAACAATTACTTGCGGAACCTTCTATCACGCCAAACGACCAACGCTGCCAAGCAATTTTAGCCGAACGCTTAAAAGCCATCGGCTTTACGATTGAAGAAATGAATTTTGGCAACACGAAAAATATTTGGGCAAGACGTGGCACGACTTCCCCCGTTATCTGCTTTGCAGGGCATACGGATGTGGTGCCAACGGGCGATGTGTCGCGCTGGACATTTGACCCATTCACACCCACCGAGCATGACGGCAAACTCTACGCACGCGGCGCAGCCGATATGAAAACTGCGATTGCTTGCTTTGTAACGGCTTGTGAACGTTTGGTTGCGGCACATCCGAATCATTCAGGCAGCCTTGCTTTGCTCATCACGTCAGACGAAGAAGGCGACGCTCACGATGGCACAACCAAAGTCGTGGACGTGCTGAAAGCGCGTGGTGAGCTGATTGATTACTGCATTGTCGGCGAACCCACCGCCGTTCATCAACTGGGCGACACGTTGAAAAACGGCAGACGCGGCTCATTGTCAGGCAACTTGACCGTACACGGCAAACAGGGACACATTGCCTATCCACATTTGGCTCACAATCCCATTCACGCCGCCGCTCCCGCATTAGCCGAACTCGCCGCCACCGAATGGGACAAAGGCAATGCTTATTTTCCAGCGACCAGCTTCCAAATTTCCAATATCAACGGTGGCACAGGTGCGACCAACGTCATTCCCGCCAGCGTGAATATCCAATTCAACTTCCGCTTTTCCACCGAACAAACCGAAGGCAGCCTGAAAACACGCGTCCACGAAATCCTAGACCAACACGGCTTAACCTACGACTTAAAATGGAGCTTATCAGGCAATCCATTCCTGACCGAAGCAGGCACACTCACCGAAGTTGCCCAAAACGCCATCCAACAAACCTGTGGCATCCAAGCCGAGCTGTCCACCACAGGCGGCACATCAGACGGACGCTTTATCAAATCCATTGCCAAAGAATTGATTGAATTGGGTTTTGTCAATGC
>JBHARQ010000173.1:0-4858 GCA_041831015.1 Simonsiella sp.
CACGGGGAGAGGGAGTTGGTTTTGCTAATATTTAAATTTTTCTCATATATTGAAAAGCAATTAGACCAATCATTCCACAAATCATGTGATTAGCAAAACAGCCCCCGATTTCCAGCATGAGCCGTTAATCAGAGGCTGTGTTCAAGCTCAATACCAGATTAAGCTTGTTTCGCGTTTACATAATCAATCGCTGCTTGAACAGTCGTGATTTTTTCAGCGTCTTCGTCTGGAATTTCGCAACCGAATGCTTCTTCCAAAGCCATTACCAATTCAACGGTATCCAATGAATCCGCGCCCAAATCGTCTTGGAAAGAAGATTCGTTTTTCACGTCATCAATGTTTACGCCTAATTGTTCGGCTACGATGGTTTTAACTTGTTGTTCAATAGACATTTGTTTAATCCTTAAAATAGGGGGAAAAGGGGGAGGTAGGTTTTAGAGTTGCCCACCTAAAATACGATAATTGAATTTTATCTGTTTTTTGGCGAATTTGGTAGCGGTTCGCGCAAAATATTGTAAAACTGTTTTCAGGCAGCCTGAAATTTTTGTTTATTGTGGCACATAACCTTGCACTTGGTCAGCCCCATCGCCAAAGAAATAATTTTCCATTTGTTGCGCCAAATACTCACGCGCACGTGGGTCGGCAAGCGACAATCGGTTTTCATTAATCAGCATGGTTTGATGGCGTGTCCATGCTTCCCATGCTTCTTGAGACACATTTTCAAAAATGCGTTTGCCCAACTCATTGGGTAAAGGTTGGAATTTCATGGCGGGAGCTTCTTTGCCCAGTTTGATGCAATGTACCATGCGAGTCATAACTGTTCCTTTGTCAAATCTAAAAATGTGATGGTAGCAAATTTCAGGCTGCCTGAAAACAGCAACGCTACTATTGTGATGCAGTGCCATCTGTTTCGTGCCACTGGTTTGAGCGTGGGTGCGGCGGCAAGACGCCGCGTTCCCGTCAAAATTTAGGCTGCCTGAACATATAAACGCGCTTGGTTGAAGTACGAATGATGCTGTTTTATCACGACAACGATGCTTGAGAATGTTAGCCCTTCACGATTTCGCCAGTAAAAAATGCTAAAATCTGCCCATTCAAATTTACCCCACAAAGGCTGTCTGAAAATGCCCACCCCGACTTATATTCCGCTACGCGCGCACTCTGAATTTTCTATTACTGATGGCACGATTCGCGTCAAAGATTTGGCGAAAACGGCAGCGCAATATGGTTGCCCTGCTTTGGGTTTGACTGATTTGATGAATATGTTTGGCTTAATCAAATTTTACAAAGCGTGTCGCGGCGTGGGCGTGAAACCGATTATGGGCGCAGACATTCGCATTCACAACGCTGATAAACCCGAACAACCTTATCGCGCCCTGTTGTTGATTCGCAATCAACAAGGTTACACGCGCTTGTCCGAATTACTGACACTCGCCCACACGCAGCAACAAGACGGACAACTTCCTGAAATTCAACCTGAATGGCTGGCTCAAGGCGATAATAGTGGTTTAATTTGCTTATCAGGCGCACAAGCAGGCGCGGTAGGCAATGCACTCATGCTCGGACACAGCGACATCGCTCAACACCATGCCGAACAATACGCCGCATGGTTTCCCAATGCTTTTTATTTGGAATTACAACGCTTGCCCGAAAAGCCTGAATGGGAACGCAGCGTTTCAGGCAGCCTGAAATTAGCCGCTGAATTGGATTTGCCTGTGGTGGCAACGCATCCCACTCAATTTTTGCATCAAGATGATTTTCTCGCCCACGACACCCGCGTCTGCATTGCAGGCGGCTGGACGTTGAGCGACCCCAAACGTCCCCACGAATTTGTTGCCAGCCAATACTTCGCCAGTCCAGAAGAGATGGCAACGCGTTTTGCTGACATCCCCGAAGCTTTGCAAAATACCCTAGAAATTGCCAAACGTTGCAATGAAACGCTCACGCTTGGCAAAAACTTTCTGCCCGACTTCCCCACGCCCAACGGCATGGATTTAAACGACTATTTAATTCATTTGTCCAATGAAGGTTTGCAAGAACGCCTTGCCGTACTCTACCCCAATGAAACCGAACGCGCTCAAAAGCAGCCTGAATATCAAGAACGCCTTGATTTTGAATTAAAAACCATTATTCAAATGGGTTTCCCAGGCTATTTCCTGATTGTCCAAGACTTCATCAACTGGGCAAAACAAAACGGCTGTCCCGTTGGCCCAGGGCGCGGTTCGGGCGCAGGTTCGCTGGTGGCGTATTCGCTGAAAATTACCGACCTAGACCCCTTAAAATACGCCCTACTGTTTGAACGCTTTTTGAACCCAGAACGCGTGTCCATGCCCGACTTTGACATTGACTTCTGCCAAGCCAATCGCGGACGCGTGATTGAATATGTGCGCGAAAAATATGGCAAAGACGCGGTCAGCCAAATTGTTACCTTTGGTACTTTATCATCTAAAGCCGTGATTCGTGATGTGGGGCGCGTGTTGCAACTGCCATTTGGTTTATGCGACCGTTTGTCCAAACTCGTGCCGATTGAATCCAACAAACCCTTGCATTTGAAAGATGCGATTGCCGCCGAACCCGAAATCATGCAAATTGTCCGCGAAGAAGAAGCAGAAGAATTAATTGATTTGGCAATGAAATTAGAAGATTTAACGCGCAATTTGGGGATGCACGCAGGCGGTGTATTGATTGCCCCTGGGAAAATTTCCGATTTCTGCGGCGTGTATCAAGCCGATGCCCACGCATCGCCCGTATCCATGTACGACAAAGGCGATGTGGAAGACATTGGCTTGGTGAAATTTGACTTTTTGGGATTGCGAAATTTGACCATTATTGAAATGGCGCAAAATTTCATCAAACAAACCACAGGCAAACACATTGATGTAAACGATGTCAATATTGCCCCACTCAACGACCAAGCCGCCTACCAAATTTTCCGCGATGCCAACACCACCGCCGTGTTCCAGTTTGAGTCAAGCGGCATGAAAAAAATGTTGTCGCAAGCACACACGACGAATTTGGAAGAAATCATTGCCTTTGTGTCGCTGTATCGTCCTGGCCCGATGGATTTGATTCCTGATTTTATCGCGCGGATGAAAGGGGCGAAATTTGAATACATGCACCCTTTGCTTGAGCCTGTATTAGAGCCGACTTACGGCATTATGGTTTACCAAGAGCAAGTGATGCAAGCGGCGCAAGTGATTGGCGGTTATTCGCTGGGCGGTGCGGATTTGTTGCGCCGCGCGATGGGTAAGAAAAAGCCCGAAGAAATGGTCAAACACCGCGAAATTTTCGCTGAAGGTGCCGCCAAACAAGGCATTAGCCGTGAAAAAGCCGATGAAATTTTTGACTATATGGAAAAATTCGCAGGCTATGGTTTCAATAAATCTCACGCTGCCGCGTATGCTTATGTGTCGTTCCAAACGGCATGGTTGAAAGCGCATTATCCTGCTGAATTTATGGCAGCGACCATGTCCAGCGAGTTGGACAATACCGACCAATTAAAAGTCTTTTATGATGATGCGCGGAGCAAATTAAACGGCATTACGTTTTTACCGCCTGATGTGAATGAGTCGTTCTACCGCTTTATTCCGAATCATCAAAAGCAAATCCGCTACGCTTTGGGCGCAATTAAGGGAACAGGCGAAGCGGCGGTCAATGCGATTGTGGCGGCGCGAGAAAGTGGCGGCAAATTCAAAAATTTATTTGATTTTTGTGAACGCGTAGGCAAGCAACACGCCAATCGCCGTGTGGTAGAAGCCTTGATTCGCGGTGGCGCGTTTGACAGCATTGAACCCAATCGGGCGATGTTGTTGGCGAATGTGGAATTGGCATTGCAAAACGCGGAGCAAAAAGCCAGCAATGCCAACCAAGGCGGCTTATTTGATTTGTTTGACGATGCGATTGACGACATTCAAATGCAGCCTGAAACCCCGTGGCACGACAGCCGCAAATTGGAAGAAGAAAAATCAGCGATTGGCTTTTATTTAAGCGGACATCCATTTGCGCCGTATCGTGAAGAAGTGCGAAAAATGGCGCGGACATCATTAGCCAAATTGCGCCCGAGCGACAACACGCGAGTGGCAGGTTTTGTAACTCAAGTGCGGACGATTATGGGCAAAAACGGCAAATTCATCGCCATTGCATTGGAAGACGGCACGGCAGCGCGAGAAGTGATTGTGCGCGGCGAATTGCTAGAACAACTGCCCAAAGACACACTCAAAGCCGACCAAATTTTGATTTGTGAATGTCGCGTGTCGTTGGATACCTTTAATGGCGGCAATGAGTTGCGTCTCAATGCCAACGAAGTGTACACGCTCAACGAAGCGCGAGCGCATTATGCACGTGGACTGACGCTACACATCACGCCACAAACCGATGTGAAACAACTGGCAACCATTTTGAAACCCCACACCACACCTGATTGGGAACGGCGCGTGGGCATCACATTAGAGTTTGAAAATGAATGGGCGCGTGGCACGATGTTGGCAGGTAGCAAATGGCGTGTGGGGGTGTCGGCGGATTTATTGCGCCGTTTGGAAGATTTGTTGGGTGAACAGGCGGTGGTGGTGAATTAAAGGGTTTCAGATTGCCTTACAGTACACGACAAAAATTTTTAATGCTGCCTGAAAAGCAACTATGCCGTCATTCCCGCGAAGGCGGGAATCCATTTTAAAATTTAAGAAACTTATTTTAAACAAACATTTATGTTGTTTTGACTTGGATTCCCGCCTTCGCGGGAATGACGAAGTTCTTATTTAGTTGTGTACTGGTAAGAATGCCTGAAAGTGATTTGACATGTCTATTCGTAAAAAAATTGCCACCCGTTCTGTGAATCCCGAACACGTTGCCGCACTGACGG
>JBHARQ010000174.1:0-9292 GCA_041831015.1 Simonsiella sp.
AGATTTCATATCTGCCCTTGCCACAAACAGGGCGGATATGAAATCCGCCCCTACAACCGAAATGTCCAACCAACACTACGAAGAACGCGCCGTTCCGCGCCACACACCTAAAAGCGTGGGTGCGGCGGCAAGACGCCGCGTTCTGGCGAATATTCTGCCACTATTCGGTGCAAATGGCATTTTTGGGGATGTGGTGGATGTGCCAATGCTGCACCGCCCATGCCAGTAAATCTTGTGGTTGGTTCACGTCTGGACAAGTGGGGATGTTTAGGTAGTGCATGACTTGGCGCAATAGTTGTTCACGCGCGGTCATGTCCAGCGCAGGAGCAAGGGTTTGTTTTGACCATTTTTGCCCCAAGTGATTGACCAGTAAGGGTAAATGGGCATATTGGGGTGTGGGCGCGTTCAGGCAGCGTTGCAGGTAAATTTGGCGTGGCGTGGACACCAGCAAATCTTGTCCGCGCACAATGTGGTTGATGTTTTGTGCTTGGTCGTCCACCACCACCGCCAGTTGGTATGCCCAAAAGCCGTCGGCGCGTAATAGGACGAAATCGCCAATGTCTTGGGCGAGATTTTGTGTGTATCGTCCGACAATTTGGTCTTCAAATGCAATGGTTTCATCGGGAACGCGAATGCGCCATGCGGCGGTTTGGTGTTCGGGCAGTTTGAAATGGAGTTGGTTGGCACACGCGCCATTATAGACAAAGCCATCAACGCCTTGTCGGGCGGCTGCGTGCCATGTTTTGCGGCTACAGGTGCAGGGGTAAACGTGTTGTTTGGCAATCAACTCATCCAGCGCGGCGCGGTATAGGTGGTGGCGTTGGCTTTGATAGACGACTTCGCCGTCCCATTCAAAGCCGAATTGTTCTAGGGTGTGTAAAATGTGGCTGGCTGCGCCTGTCATTTCGCGCGGTGGGTCTAGGTCTTCAATGCGAACCAGCCATTGTCCGCCGTGTGCGCGGGCATCAGCATAGCTGGCAAGCGCGGTTAGTAGCGAGCCAATGTGCAGTAATCCTGTGGGGCTGGGCGCAAAACGTCCGATATAAGGTTTCATGGGAAAATGTGAAAAGAGTTGAGTTTAAATCAATTTCAGGCTGAAACCTTTGCAAAACTCACTACACCGTCATTCCTGCGTAGGCAGGAATCCAAGCATCCGCAACACAAACATATGTTTCTTAATCAAAAAGTTGGATTACCGCCTGCGCGGTAATGACGGTGTAGTTGATGTTTTTAGGGTTTTGCAAAGGTTTCAGGCTGCCTGAATATTCAAGGCAGCCTGAAAAATCATCATGCAAATTATTGCAAATTATTGAAAAATCAAACCACTTGTTTCAAATAATCCGCCTGAAAAAATGCCGTAAGCCGTACCGTTGCTGCTTTCATGAACCACCGCGCAACTGGATAATGCCAACGTCATCAGCAAGAGTAGTAATCGTGTTTTCATGATTAAAATGTTTTGCTGGTTTCTACGCCACCTGTTACGGTGCCGTACATTTCGCTGTTGCCGCTACCGCTTGTACCTGCACAGGCTGATAGCATGAATGAGATGGCGGTGATGATAAAATATTTTTTCATCATAGATTCCTTATTTAACCAGTTTTAAAACTTTTTTCTTGGGTTCAGGTTCAGGCTCGTTGCCGCCTGTATAGGGTTCTGCTTCAAAGCCCATGCCTTCGCCCGTCTCTTTGGCAAACACGCCCACAACATGTCCTATCGGCAACCAAACTTCTTGCGCCACGCCGCCAAATCGGGCATGAAAATGAATCCATTCATTATCCATCACCAAATCTTTGGTGGCACTGGGACTGACACTTAAAGTAATGTGTTCATCTTGCACATATTGTTTGGGAACGCGTGTGTATTCATTCACCCATACAGATAAATACGGTGTGTAGCCATTATCTAAACACCATTCGTATAAGGCGCGAATGAAATAAGGTTTGGTAGAAGTACTCATGGGCAAGCTCCTGATTATTTACGCATGGCTTTTTCGGCTGGGGTCAGCGCGGCGATAAAGGCTTCGCGTTGGAAAATGCGTTCGGCTGATTTCAAAATGGGCGTGGCAGCTTTGCTCAATTTGATTTCGTAATGGTCTAAACGCCACAATAATGGGGCTAATGCCACATCAATCATGGAAAAATCATCGCCTAATACATATTTGCCTTTGGTAAAGGCAGGGGCAATCATGGTTAAGCCGTTGGCAATGGCATCACGCGCTTTGCTTTGTTCTTTGCTGGTGGCAGCTGGGTTTTCCAACGTTTGGACGTGTACAAACAGTTCTTTTTCCAAACGGTGTAATACCAAGCGTCCACGTCCACGCATCACAGGATCGCCCGGCATTAATTGGGGATGCGGAAAGCGTTCGTCAATGTATTCATTGATAATATTGGATTCAAACAAAATCAAGTCGCGCTCCACCAACACAGGCACTTGGTTGTATGGATTCATGATGGCTAAATCTTCAGGTTTGTTAAACACATCAATGTCTTTGATTTCAAAATCCATGCCTTTTTCGTACAGCACAAAACGACAACGATGACTAAAAGGGCAAGTAATGCCAGAATACAATACCATCATAAGAGTAATCCTTAAAAATAAATGCAGATTTTCAGGCTGCCTGAAAATGATTTACGAAAGCAGCCTGAAATGTATTTGAAATTAAAAGAGAAAAATTATACCGTTTTTCAAATCAATTCGCTAGTTTTTCAAAATAACACATTGATTTTAAATAATTAGTAACCCAAACGCTGACAAATGGTTGAAACCAAACCTGCCTGATTTAAGGTGTAAAAATGCAAACTCGGCGCACCTTCACGCAACAAACGTTCACACATTTCAGTAACCACATCCAAGCCCAAAGCTTTGATAGATGCCGTGTCATCAGCATACGATTGCAATTTCAAACGCAACCAACGTGGAATCTCTGCGCCGCAAGTATCCGAAAATCGCGCCAATTTACTAAAGCTGGCAATCGGCATAATCCCCGGAATAATCGGAATGTCCACGCCACGACCACGCACATCATCTACAAAACGGAAATAGCTGTCGGCATTGAAAAAATATTGTGTGATGGCAGAATCTGCACCTGCTTTGACTTTGCGAACAAAATGGTTGATGTCGTCTTCCGCACTGCGAGATTGGGGGTGAAATTCGGGATAGGCGGCAACTTCTACATGGAAATCATTGCCATGTTCTTGCTTAATCAATTCCACCAATTCATTGGCATAACGCATACCGCTCATGCCCAAGCCAATCCCAGACGGAATGTCGCCACGCAATGCCACAATATGACGCACGCCCATGGCTTTGTATTCGTTTAATAAGGTTTTCACTTCATCAGCCGTCATGCCGATACAGGGTAAATGGGGTGCTGCGGCAATGCCTTCGCTCAAAATATCGCCGATGGTTTGAATCGTGCCATCGCGTCCTGTACCGCCTGCGCCCGATGTGCAGGAGAAAAAGGCGACATTAAATTGGCTTAATTGTTTGCGTGTAATCACTTGTTTGGCGCGACCTTCTGGTGTGCGCGTGGGGAAAAATTCAAAGCTGAGTTTTTGATTGGGAGACATGATATTGAAACCTTTTTATTTTAGAAATTTTATTGCAAAAAAACATTCAGGCAGCCTGAAAAATCAATACAATAATGGCTCTCATCTGAATTAGCAAGTTTTTCAAGCTGTTTTGATGGATATTTTGGGGGAATTCAATCGATGCCATTAACGCAAACCGTTCGGCTGCCACGGGTTTGAGCGTGGGTGCGGCGGCAAGACGCCGCGTTCTGGCAATATGCTGAAAATGATGGGACTGGCTAGGGGCTAATGACATTCCATTTTGCACTTGCTTTTGCACCAAAAATCACCCACTTCTGCGTCAAAAATACTCATCAGGTGTTCAACCTGATTCGCATTTTTTCCTTGAATTGGTCGTTTTTGCTGACAAAATCAAGGTACAAAACGAAATGTCATCAGCCCCTACAATTTTGGGTACAATTTGTTTTTTTGTTGATGAGATGAGATGTGAACTATGAAACGTGAATGGTTTTTAGGGGGCTTGATTGGGCTGAATGTGGTGATTTTTTTGGCGCAGTTGTCGGGCTGGGATTGGCGTGATGTGGGGGCTTTGTACACGCCGCAAAGTGGTTTGTTGCATGGTTGGCAGTGGCTGACGCATATGTTTTTGCATGAGGATGTGTTGCATTTGTTGATGAATATGTATGCGATTTATTTTTTTGGCTCGCCTGTGTTGGCGACAATGCGGGTGTGGCAGTTTGGGTTGTTGCTGTTGGTGGGCGGTTTGGTCGGTGGGGCGGCGTATGAATTGACGTTGTATTGGCAAATTGAGCAGGACATCGGGCAAATGGCAGCGCAATCGGGTTTGGCGGATGCGGAGATTCGCAGCGCGATTGTTTCAGGCAGTCTGAATGCGCCGCGTGCGTTTTTGCAAATGGTTTATTCGCAGATGTTGGGGGCGTCGGGAATGGCGTTTGCGATTTTGGGTGCGTTTGCGGTGCGGTTTCCGAATGCGCCTTTGGGCATTATGTTTCTGCCATTTTCGTTTAAAGCGCAATATTTTGTCTTGACTTTGGTGATTTATGAAATTTTCGCGCAATTTAGCGGTATTTCTTTGTTTGGCGATAATATTGCACACATGGCTCACGTTGGCGGTGCGGTGGCTGGGGCGTTTTTGGCTTGGCTGTGGCGAAAAAGACACATTCGTTTGGTGAAATAATTTTGATTTTGTTAAACGCGAATGGCTTGCAAAATAGGTTTTCAGGCTGCCTGAAAATAATAATTTGATGAATTAATTTAATATTCTGATGTTTTATGCGTTCATAACTGCCCTATTCTCTTGTTTGATGTGGTCATGTGATTTGGTTGAATTTACGGGGCTTTACTAGGGGAGTCTATTTACGCTAAACCGTGATTTTGCTATGATTGCGGCTTTTCAGGCAGCAGTAGCATTTGGCTATTTCAAGGAGATTTTATGCGTTTTAAACAGCTTTTATTGGTCGGTATGGTGGCGACTGCTTTGACAGCATGTTCAGAGCAAGAACCACGCACAACACCCAATGCGCCAAGCACTAAAACTCAGCCAACTGCCGCACCCAATATTCAACCCACACATGCTGTGATTGCCAGCACCTCTACGCCTGTTGTGGTGGCACCACCTGCTGCAAACAATACGGCGAATGTGATTCCACCATTGGGAGCCAGCACCATCATTACTCAAACGGTTGATGGTCGCCAAATGGTAGTGTCTGCTGATTTGAATTTTGAAACGGGTAATGTGCAAAAAACCACCATGCAGGTGGAAGAATTAGCCAAACGTCATTCGGGTTTTGTGGTCTTTTCCGAAATTCAAACGTATCCCAACGGCACACAAAGTTACCCCAAACCCGATGGCAACACTTTAACCATCACACGCTATAGCCATGAAGGCAGCATGACGGTTCGAGTACCGCGCAATAAATCCAGCGATTTCATTCGTGATTTGCAACAAGTCATTGAATTTTTGGAACACCAAGAATTTAAAGCAGAAGATGTGAGCCTAACCCTGCGTAAGCAAGTTTTAGAAGCGCAACGTCAGCAAGAATTAACCGCCAAATTAAACGAATTCAAGCGCAACCAACAGCGCACACCGCAAACGGAAGAAGACATTCGCGCCGAATTCGAAAACAAAGCGCGTGAAAATGAAGCCACCTTGCAGCAAGATTTTTGGCGCGACAAAATGGAATTGGCAACCATTACCTTACGTTTCAGGCAGCCTGAAGCGGTGTTGCAAGAATTACAACCGAATTTAGATGCCATTGCCAAACAGCATCGTCCTAATGTCGGCGTAATGGCATGGAATGGCATCAAACAAGGTTGGGATTATATTGTAACCATTTTGATTTTCTTATTAGGCTATTGGCCCATCACGGTGGGCGTACCTGCTGTATGGCTGGGTATGAAATTGGCACGGAAAATCCGCTCACGCCGTCTAACGCGTAAATTAACTGAAGCCGTACAAACATCACGTCGCCGTCAATACGCCGATGAAGAAATTGATGATTTTGATTAATGATTGACCCAAACAGCCGTTAAATGGTGATTTAACGGCTGTTTTTTCATGATCATCATATTCAGGCGAAAATGATTGGGTTAAAATATTACTTATCTATTTCATCTTTCAGGCTGCCTGAATCTCTCTCCATTTTTATTGAACACAAGGAAAAGTAAAATGTCTCAATCCGTTATCACCGTTATTGGCAAAGACCGTGTGGGCATCGTGTACGATGTGGCAAAATTATTAGCAGAAAATCAAATCAACATCATCAACATCAGCCAACAATTAATGAACGACTTTTTCACAATGGTCATTTTGGTGGACACCAGCAAATGCGGTAAATCGCCCACCGAATTAGCCGATTTGTTTCAAGCCGAAAGCCAAAAATTGGCTTTGCAAATCCATATTCAAAACGAAGAAATTTTCAATGCCATGCACCGCATTTAATTTCTCAACCTTTCAGGCTGCCTGAAAATCACTATAAAGGAAACAATTATGTCTGCTCAACAATTATTAGAAAAATTGCGTGAAATTGTCGGCGAACACCACGTTTTGACCGATGCTGCCGACACATTGCCTTACCGCGAAGGCTACCGTTTTGGTTCGGGCGCGGCTTTGGCGGTGGTGCGTCCTAGCACGTTGTGGCAGCATTGGCAGATTGTGCAAGCGTGCGTTGATGCCGATGTGATTGTGATTAACCAAGCTGCCAATACAGGTTTAACAGGTGGCTCAACACCACAAGGCAGCGATTACGACCGCGACATCGTGATTATTAACACGATGAAAATCAAACAAATTCAACTTATTAACAATAATGAACAAGTGGTTTGCTTGGCAGGTTCAACATTGAATGAATTGGAATTGCTGCTGAAACCGTTGGGGCGCGAACCGCATTCCGTGATTGGTTCATCGTGTATTGGCGCGTCTGTGATTGGTGGCGTGTGCAACAATTCGGGCGGCGCGTTGGTGCAACGGGGTCCTGCTTACACCGAAATGGCGTTGTACGCGCAACTGAATGAACAGGGTAAATTAGAATTGGTCAATCATTTGGGCATTGATTTAGGCGACACGCCCGAAGAAATTTTGAACAACTTGCAAGGTCATCATTACCAACGCAAAGACATTCACGCAGGTGGCAAAGGGCATGACCATGCCTATTGCAACCATGTGCGCGATGTGAATGCCGACACGCCAGCGCGTTTCAATGCCGACCCAGCGCGTCATTACGAAGCGTCAGGCAGCGCGGGCAAATTGGCGGTGTTTGCGGTGCGTTTGGACACGTTTGTAGCGGAGAAAAACACCGCTGTGTTCTACGTTGGTGTGCCTGATACCGCGACTTTGACGCAATTACGCCGTGATATGTTGTCTAATTTCAAAAACTTGCCGATTTCGGGCGAATATATTCATCGCACCGCGTTTGAAATCGCGCAAGAATACGGCAAAGACATGTTCTATGTGATTAAACACGCTGGCACGGCAAATTTGCCAAAATTATTTGCTGCCAAAGCCACCGTAGACCGCTTTGCGAAAAAAATTCCGATGTTGCCGAAACATTTTGCTGACCGCGTGTTGCAATTTGCGTCTAAATATTTGCCGCAACATCTGCCACAAAAAATGTTGGATTATCATCAACAATATGAACACCATTTGATTATCAAAATGGGCGGCGAAGGCGTGGCGGAAGCGCGTGAATATTTGCAAAATCTGTTTGCCGACAGCAGCAAAGGCGCATTTTTTGAATGCAATCCGCAAGAAGCACAAGCGGCGATGTTGCACCGATTTGCGGTAGCGAGCGCGGCGGTGCGTTATCGCGCGGTACACCCCGATGAAGTGGAAGAAATTTTGGCGTTGGATATCGCCTTGCGCCGCAACGACACCGATTGGTACGAAAAGCTGCCTGAAAATATTGACAGCAAAATCAGTCATAAACTGTATTACGGGCATTTCTTCTGCCATGTGTTCCACCAAGATTACATTGTGAAGAAAGGCAATGATTGGTTGGCGTTGGAACACGAGATGTTGAAATTGCTGGACACGCGTGGCGCACAATATCCAGCCGAACACAACGTAGGGCATTTGTATGAAGCGAAACCTGAATTGAAGGCGTTTTATCGCAAACTTGACCCTGTGAATGCGTTTAATGCGGGCATTGGGCAAACTTCCAAGAAGAAATATTGGCAGTAATATTTTCAGGCTGCGTTGGGCTGCGCGATAGGGGTTGCGTGCAGCTTGCCAGCGTTTTTGTGATTTGTCGGGAACGCGCGTCTTGCCGCGCACCACGCTTTTAGGTGCGTGGCGCGGAACGGTGCGTTCTCCGTTATTGTGATTTCGCTGGACGCGTAGTCCTTTCAGGCAGCCTGCTTATTTTCAAATCAAAAAAGATGTAAAATAAAACATCTTTTTTCATTTCAATTTCAGGAGCATGACCATGCAAGCCGTATTATCTGATTATGCCGTCAGCGTAACTGAATTAAAGCGCAATTACGCCAATATCATCAACGAAGCGGTGGGCGCGGTGGCGGTGTTAAACCACAACAAACCCGAAGCCTATTTAATCCCCGCACGAGATTACGAACGCCTAATGGAATATTTGGAAGATTTGCAAGACGCACAAATTATCCGCGAACGCGCTCACGAAACGGCAATCAAGGTGGATTTCAATGACTTATGAATTGGCGTTTTTGCCGTCCGCCTACGATGAATGGCAAAAGTTGGATAACAGCATTAAGCAACAATTCAAAAGCGCATTAAGCAAACGCCTAGAAAATCCGCGTGTGCCGTCTGCTACGCTGCATAATATGCCTGATTGTTACAAAATTAAATTGCGGAAAATTGGCTATCGTTTGGTGTATCGTGTTGATGACCATGTGATTACGGTTACCGTGATTGCTGTGGGCAAGCGTGAGCGCAATGCGGTTTATGATGTGGCAAGTGGGCGATTGCGTGATTGAGTTCAGGCAGCCTGAAAGATTATCCATTTAATTTTTAGGACAAATAATGCAAATACACGAAACTTTTTTACTTGATTATGAAACAGTACAAAAATTAGGTGGTACAAATTATATTGAAATTTGTCAGGGAGATTATGCAGGTCGTTGTTGGCAAAAGAGTTCCGTTTACATTGCGGATTTTATTTGGGAAGATTTTTTGGATACACTAGCTGCAGAATATATACCCAATTATGATTTTTTTGATTTTATTTATATAAAACAATCAAATAGTCTAATTTTTTCTGAAAAATTATTAC
>JBHARQ010000175.1:0-5488 GCA_041831015.1 Simonsiella sp.
AACGCCTGCGCTGGTGTTACCACAGATAATTTCCGCAATCGTATTACCAATATGATTCCGGGGAGTACGGTCGATACCAAAAACAAACAAGTCATTTACAGCGACCAAAATACCACTCAAGAATTAAGCGAAGCCGAATTAAATCAACGTGCTGCCATTTACCCCATCAGCTTATCATTACTCTACCAATTACAAGAACCTGAAGCGCGTCCACGCAGCAATCCTGCTTTGGAAGCGCAAAAACGTAATTATCGCTACCGTTTGGGCGTGGGCGATGTGTTATCAATCAAAATTTTTAATCAACCTGATTTCAACGCTTATCAACAAGCATTGAATGCCAATGCAGTCAATGGCGGGATTACGGTAGATGAAATGGGTAATATTTTCTATCCACTCGCTGGCAAAATCCAAGCGCGTGGCAAAAGTTTGCCTGAAATCCAAAGTATTTTGACCCAACGTTTGGCAAAATATTATAAAAATCCACAAATTGACGTGAACATTTCCCAATATCGCTCGCAAAGTATTTCAGTAAACGGTGCGGTCAAACAAAGCGGTAAATTCCCACTCAATGACGTGCCTTTAACTTTATTAGATGCAGTGAGTTTAGCAGGCGGATTGACTGATGCAGCAGACACCACCAATGTAAAATGGATTCGCAATGGTCGTGAAATTACTGTCTCATTACAAGATTTATTGCAACGCGGCGACATGGCGCAAAACCAATTATTAAGCAATGGCGATGTGGTTTTCGTACCGATTCGTGCTGATGTGCAAGTGTATGTATTGGGCGAAGTGGGCAAACAAAATGTCTTGACTTTGGATAACAACGGCTTGAATTTAACCGAAGCATTGGCAAAATCCGAAGGCATGAATCAAAATTATGCTAATGCGACGGGTGTATTTGTATTCCGCAATCAACCACGCGATATGGATGGCAAAGACATTCATGTTTATCAATTAAATTTGAAAGATGCGACTGCTTATGCCTTGGGAACACAATTTAAATTGAAACCTAATGATGTGGTGTATGTAACGGCTGCACCGATTACACGTTGGAATCGTGTATTATCACAAATTATTCCAACGGTTAGTGGTGTTGCGGCAGCTAAAAATTTAGGTCAATAATTTAATGGTTTTTCAGGCTGCCTGAACCATTTAAATCATTTCTTTAATCAAGTGAGTCAATAAATGTTTAATAAAATTTTGGTGGTATGTGTGGGCAATATTTGTCGTTCGCCCACTGGTGAATATTTGTTGAAACAGCGTTTGCCCAAACATGACATTGCATCAGCAGGCGTGGGCGCGTTGATTGACCATCCTGCCGATGCTCAAGCAACCGCAGTTGCGCAACAACATGGCTTGGATTTATCACCCCATTCATCACGTCAATTAACGGCTGAAATTGCTGCACAATATGATTTAATTTTGGTGATGGAACAAGGTCATATTGAAGCCGTAGCCAAAATTGCACCATCAGCACGCAGTAAAACCATGCTGTTTGGGCAATGGTTGCCACAAGGTCGCCGCGATGTTGCCGACCCGTATCGTCAAAGCGATGAAATGTTTCAACTGGTTTACAAACAGCTTGAACAAGCGGCTGATTTGTGGGCTGATAAATTAAAAAATGCTTAAAAAATCCTTTCAGGCTGCCTGAAAAATGAAGCACCTCTTCAAATTTAAAGATTATTATATTAACTGATTGATTGAAAATATGTCCTCAAATAATCCACCATCACAAACCCAAATCCAAACCGACGACGAAATTGACCTCGCCCAATTAGGTGGAACATTGTGGTTTTACAAATGGCGTATTGGCGCATTTACCCTATTTTGTGCCACCATTGGTGTGATTGTTGCCTTGAGCAGCACACCTATTTATCAAGCCGATGCCATGCTGGAAATCACTGGTACCAAAAACCAAGTTTTGGGCGATTTATCCGATTTAATGGGCGTATCACAACAAGCACCAACTGATACCGAAATTGAATTGATTAAATCACGTCTGATTTTAGGTAAATCAGTCAATGATTTGGGTTTGGATTTAGAAGTGAAACCCATTTATTCATTTACCGATAAATTACTCCCCAAAAGCGATACACCGCCCAATATCACCGTGAGTGAATTTCAAGTCAATACCTTATGGTTGAATCAATCTTTTAAATTGATTGCACAAGGTGAAAATGAATACACCATCATTACCCCCGATGACAAAAGCATTTCGGGCGTAGTAGGGAAGCATTTACAAATCACACCCGACACGCGCATTATGGTGAGCAAAATCAGTGCGCCATTTGGACAAGAATTCTCGCTGACTCGCTACACGCAATTAGCCAGTATTGAGCGCATTCGTAAAAGTTTGGCTGTGGCAGCCAAAGGCAAAAATGTGCCTATTTTGGGTTTGAGCATGACGGGTACCGACCCTGTTGCCATTCAAAATACACTCAATCGCATTATCATCAATTATCGCGAACACAATCGCAATAAAGATGTGCAAACTGCAACCAGCGGCTTAAAATTTATTAATGAAGAATTGCCACGTTTGGAAGATAAATTACGCGAAGCTGAAAATAGTTTAAATACTTATCGCGCTAAAAGTGGTTCGCTGGATGTCCCTACTGAAGCCAAAGGCACATTAGACAGCTTAAATAAACTGGAAATGCAAATGGTGGATTTGCGTACAGAAGAATCTGTGTTGTCTGAAGTGTACACCAAAGAACATCCTGCTTATAAAGCATTGGTTGAAAAAATCAAGGTGTTAGAACAAGCGAAAGAACGTTTGAATCGCCAAATTTCGCGTATGCCTGAAACGCAACAAGCGATTATTCGTTTAACGCGTGATGTGGAAATCAACCAAGCGATTTATGTGCAATTATTAAACAAACGCCAAGAATTGAGTATTTTAAGTGCCAGCTCGCAAGGCAATGTTCGTTTGATTGATGCTGCTGTTACCGCAGAAAAACCGATTAAACCCAAGAAAGCCATTATGGTTTTATTGGCAACAGCATTGGGCTTATTTGCATCGGCTGGTTATTATTTACTGACTGCATTATTGCGTCGTGGCATTTCATCTGAAGATGAAATTGAAGCGATGGGTTTGGATGTTTTGAGCAGCATCCCCTTATCCAATGCACAAACCAAACGCGATAATGTCTTCAAAAAATTAAACAAAGGCAAAAATGCGCGTGCCAACAGCTTATTGGTTTTGAAAGACCCTACTGACCCAGCGATTGAAGCATTGCGTGCCTTGCGTACCAATTTGCATTTCCGCTCTATGGGACAGGATAATAAAACGGTGATGATTTCAGGTGCAACACCTGAAGTGGGTAAATCATTTGTTTCTGCCAATTTAGCGGTTTTGATGGCACAAGCGGGACGCAAAGTGTTATTGATTGATGGTGATATGCGTAAAGGATATTTGCGTACTTTATTAGAATTACCTGAAGGTCATAAAGGGCTGGTTGATATTTTGAGTGAATCATCAGGTAAAAATAATCATTATGATGCTTACATTCAAAAAACCAGTACGGAACATTTGGATTTTATTGGCATTGGTTCAACCACGCCCAAAAATCCATCTGAATTGTTATTGGGTAACAAATTGCCCGAATTTTTAAAATGGGCAAATAAGCATTATGACCATATTATTTTGGATACGCCGCCTGTTTTAGCTGTAACCGATGCAGCGGTAATGGGACAATATATGGGAACATCGCTCTTAATTAGCCGTTTTGGTCAAACCGATGCGCGTGAATTAGATGCTTGTGTGACGCGTTTTGCGGTAAACAAGGTTAAAATTGACGGTGTGATTTTAAATGGTATTGAGCGTACTGCCAGCAATTATTATGGTTATGCTAATAAATATTCCGAATATGGCACTAAAAAATAGTGGTTAATTCATCAGGCTGCCTGAAAATGGGTGATTCTATTTTTCAGGCAGCCTGATTTATTTTTGGCAACGATGCAACACTCACCCCACCCCATTCACATATCTGACAACAACTTGCGCTATAATCACACCCCTAATTGACCTATGATGTGTAATCTATGAAATTTCGCCAAATTGTCCAACATTATGCCTACCAACGCTGGCTGCAATGGTATTTACCCAGTGCCACCCTACCCGCTCATGTGGTAGATTGCCCCGAATGCGGCTTACGCGTAGATTTACCCAAATTGCGACAAGGGCAACAAGCAGAATGTCCACGTTGCGGGCATACATTGGTGCGGATTGAAAGTCGAGCGTTTCAACTGCCGTTTGCGTGTGCGATTGCGGCATTGATTTTGGTCGTGCTGGTGTACAGTCAAACATTTGCAGAAGTCATTATTGGCGGCATTTACACCCGTTTAACGCTGCCTGAAATGGTCAATTCATTGATGTCTCAAGATTATGGATTTTTAAGCATCATATTATTTTTATTAACATTTGGTACACCTGTTTTATTTTTATTACTCACACTCTATGTGTATGGCGCATTGGTAGCGGAAACCGTATTCCCCCATTTACTCTATGCCACACGCTTACTCACTCGGCTCAATCAATGGATTATGGTAGATGTCTTTTTCATTTCCGCCTTGGTTGCCGATATCAAAATGAGTGCCGTCTCACAAGTCAAATGGGGCGTGGCATTTTGGCTCATGCCAGCATTGGCACTATTATTGCTGCGAACCGCAAACGCCGTACCCATTCATTGGGTATATTACCAAATTCACCGCAACGAAAACCGCGACTTATTCCACTTTCAAGCCGCCGATGACGACCACATTTGTTGCACACGCTGCCTGTATTTTCGACCTTCATCCGAACAAAATTGCAGCGTTTGCGGTTCACAACTATTTAACCGCCGACCGCGTAGTATCTGGATTTCATTTTGTTTTTTATTAGCAGCCACTTTATTGTACATTCCTGCTAATTTATTACCCATCATGATTTCCGCCGACCCCACCGAAAAAATGATTAGCACCATCATGAGCGGCATCATCTACATGTGGAATGACGGCGACCGCATGATTGCAAGCATTATTTTCAGTGCCAGCGTATTAGTCCCCAGTTTGAAAATCATCTCAATGGCGATATTATTATGGAGCGCAACCGTCCGCCCTGTGATGTCGGTAGAAAAACTATCCATCCAATATCGCCTCACTGAAGCCGTAGGACGCTGGTCCATGATTGATATTTTTGTCATCATTATTTTAATGACCGCCTTTCACACCCATGTGGCGCGAGTAACCCCAGGGCCTGCCGCATTTTATTTCTGCGTGGTGGTGATTTTAACCATGTGGTCAGCCTATTTTTTTGACATGCGCTTAATTTGGGATTGGAAAGACGCGCAAGAAAAACAAATGGTAATGCATAGGGGCTAATGACATTTCCTTTTGTACTTGCTTTTGCATCAAAAATCGCCCACTTCCGCGTCTAAAATACTCATCAGGTGTTCAACCTGATTCGCATTTTTTCCTTGAATTGGTCGTTTTTGCTGACAAAATCAAG